>CAJUKA010000022.1 GCA_910586585.1 uncultured Lachnospiraceae bacterium | reverse complement strand
GATTGAATTTGCATATCAATATATTTTAGAGGTCACAAAGTAATATCACCAATAACCCACAGAGGACGGACAGGGCAGGCATCCCCGGTTTCCGGCAGATTGGGGAATCGGGGAGCAGGTGTTTGGCAAGGGAGGCAATCAACTGCTCGGACTTATTACGAGAGAGCAGAGGCGGCTCTGACCGACAGAGGAGCCATAATACTAAAAATATGGAGGATATTAAGAAATGAGCATTAGTGGAGTAGGACAGAGTTATTACCAGAACAATGTGGCAACAACGAAAAGTACAAAAAATGTGAACAGCACAGAAAAAACAGACAGATTTGCGGCAAGGGTTGCGGAGAAAGGGACTGTTTCCCCAAAAGACATGACGCTGGATGAGTACAAGGCATATTTTGATGAAAAGATGAACAGCTTGTATACCCACCCTTCACAGAGAGGCATGAATTGGACAATTGACATAACAGAATCAGCGTATAAGAGGATGCAGTCAGACCCGGAATACGAGAAGAAGATTCTGGATGCACTGGCGAAGAATAAGGCTGTTGATTTCGGGGGAAATATTCCGGTGGCTGCATATACCCATATAGATGACACATATGAGAAATGCTACGGCTATACGCAGGGCATGAAGGAGAATGTCAGTTATTCCGGGAGTTCCTCCACAAAGGATGCTGATGCCGGAAGGCAGAAAAAGGCAAGGCAGAAGGAACTGCTGGAAGAATATCTGGAAAAGCGGGCTCAGGCGAAAGAGTTACAGCAGGAGCTGTTGGATGCAAAGACTGCAAAGGCAGAGCGGGAGAGAAGCAGGATAGCAAGGGAATGGAGCAGTGAGAGGCAGATGGAGAAAGCGTCCAATGCCTATGATGTAAGTGCCATGACGGGAACTGCAGCGGGTGGAGACTCATTGTTTGGCTGATGAAGAGACATCATGCCCGGACTTACCATAAGGGGATATAAGCCATAGAGGACAAACAGGGCAGGCACCCCGGTTTTCGGCAGATAGGGGGATTGGGGAGCAAAAGAATGGAGGAGATTTAGAAATGAATTATACATATTATATCAGCAGCCCTCTGATAAGCGGGACTCAATATGGGAGTAAAGGTTTTGCCTCCCCCATGAAAGAACTGAATGAACAGACTGTTCTGGTAGAAAGCTGTGAGAATAAGAATGACAGCTACCGTCAAAAGACCAAATATGATGACAGAGTAGACGGCTATTTCAGTACATATGATTTGGGGATATTATTACAGAACAGGGACAGCTGTCTGGAAGGAAAACTGGATTCAGATGGGGATGTAGATTATTACTCCTTTTCCTATGGACAGAAGAGCTTTTATGAGAAGATGGGCGTAGGGACGGAAATTACAATCCGGCTGGAAAATATTCCAGAGGGCAGCGATTATGATCTGGCAGTTTACGATGCAAAGGGAAACCAGATAGGGATAGCGAAAAACAATGGTAACGGCGGCAAAGAGCTTACCCTGCTGGATTGGGACGGATCAGACCGTTATACCATCAGGGTGGAAAACCACGGTAACGGTAACGGGAATGTGGATGCGGAAGAACCTTACCGCATCCGTATTATGGAAGAGAAGTATCAGAAGCAGGAGAAAGCGGACGGGAGGCAGGATTACAGTAGTGAAATTGAAAAACTACACAGGGAGCAGTATGATTCCCTCCCGGAGGATGAACGATATACGGGTACGGAAAGCGTGGAAGGGCTGCTGGAGAAAAAGTCATCCGGGGAAATACTGGATAAGCGGGAGGAGGCTTACCTGAAAATTTTTGCGAACCTGCACGATTATGAGCGCGCGGCGGCCAATGGCAGACTGAAAAACACATTATTCCCGAAGATGCAGGAAGCATTGGAAAAAGCAGGTATTGACGTACAGGGGAAAGAGTATGCCATAGAGATGGATATCTATGGGAAGATAACCGTTACCGGGGAGCTTTCGGAGGAAGAAAAGCGGAAAGCGGCGGATGTGCTGGAGGAACAGTTTTCGGACGAACTATGGGACTGCCATATGCAGGCATCGGATTATACTACGGTGGAGTTCAACCGGATCGATGCATATAGGGAGATTTCCAGCTTTCTTGGTAAAGCAACGGGGGGACAGTATTCATGTGATGATATTTCAGTGGATGTGAATGGGAATATCAGCGGGCTTCCTGAAAAGATGTGCCAGTTACTAAATTCGCAGGAAAGCAATGGCAGATACGAGCAGTTAAGGGATGACATTCTGATGCTTTACGATTATGGAATGGATGAGTTTTCCAGTTACAAGGTAAGATACGAGGTGGCAGGTACGGACATTAAGATTGTGAATAATTAGTGTGTACAGCGGAAGCCACACGAAGAAAACCAATAATACACAAACGATAAAAGGGAGCCAAACATGAACACGTTACGTTCTGTCTGGTTCCCTTTGTTACATATCAGTGCGGGGAGGCGGTGGTCAATGGAAAAGGTGAAATGCCCGAACCCTAAGTGCGGGCGGCGCATCTTTGACATTGAGGAGATGCCGCCGGGAAAAGTGGTGCTTGAAATGAAATGCAGGCATTGTGGGGAAATAGTGCTGTTGCTTTATGGCTAATATTATACTGAATTTATCACTGTCGTTCAAGAACAATATAAACAAATCTGCCGTGTAGAACTGGTAAAGTGTTATAGTAGCTTCGTTTCAATCGCATACTGTTTCTAGTGATACAACCGCGGCTGGTTTTGCTCATTATTGAATATAAATTTCTGAAACAGTATTTTCTACACCATTGATTTGCAATCTGACATAAATTTTTCCATTCTCAAATTCATGCAACGGGTATTCCAACGGTTCGGAAAGACTTGTAACATCAATAGATTTGGCGGTATCTCCTTGTACCAGCCACAAAACGAGCGCTGTTCCCTCTGGAACTGTGCCGCAGGAAATATCAGCGTGAAGCAGTTGTGTGTCTGCGTCCGCAATCATCATATGCTGTTCTTTGATAAATCCATCGCTGGCACTGCTAAAATTCAGCTTCCAAACATCATTTTGATACGTATTATAATTCATATTGATTACACCTAAGTTCCATACGCGATCGTTAGAAGCAGCATTTGTGTTAATACCATCTCCCGTGACTATCCTAACAATAGAACCTGTCAAACATATGAGCATAAACACCATACATACAATATCAGCAACAATATAATTTAAGTGATGTGTTTCTTGTTTTGTCATCATATTATGATCCTCCTTTTTGATCGGTGTTCCACATTCTTCGCAATAGTTAGCTTTTACTGAAATTCGATGTCTGCAAGCTGGACAGATTGTTTTAATTTCTGGACGGCGCAGAAAATAAATTAGCAATCCGATAAAGGGTGTAACTATAAAAACTACAGTTGCCCATAGTACAGGGTCGTCGCCGCGCCTTTTGCAATCCTGATATACCCATGCGGCAAAAAGAGCAGAGGTACACAATGCAAAAAAAATAGTGCAAAAAAGCAGGATAGGAATCTGTATGGAAAGACCATTGAAGCCATCGCTTTTCAAATAAGATATACCAAACCGCAATAAAATCAGCAATAAGACAACAATAAAACTAATATAAAGCAGAATTTTGTTCTTGTTTTCATTTTTCATGCCAATACACCTCTTTTCTCAATACGGATTGCAATATCTTCTTTTATGTTTGTTCTTTTTGCACCCACTATGGTGAGCACGATACCAGCCACACCAACATAAAGGCAGATACCAGCGGCAAAGTAAGATAAATAAATATTTTGAATCAAAATCAAAGCGCCAAGAGCCAACAAAGAAAAAATAATCAAATTCAAAATCATTGGTAAATACCAAAGTGATAATGTATGTGCGGCAGGTTGTTTTCGCAAGACAGCTTCTTGCTGATACAGAGCCGCTTTAAGCTTTTGATTCAGTTCCGGAGCCGGAACATCTGTCATTTCCATAGAAGCTTGGATAAATTCTTCTATTTCCATGTTGGAACGATTATCTTTCATATCCATCCTCCTCCAATCTCTTTTTTATTAAGCTTCTTCCCTTGAACAATCGACTTTTTATGGTACCAGGCGGTTTCTTTATAATAGCTGCTATTTGTTCTATGGAACAATCGGAAAGGTAAAACAATATCAGTGGTACTTGAAATTTTTCCGGAAGCGTTTGAATGATTTCACGGACTTTGGCAATCAATTCTTTTTGAAGATAACCTTCTTCAATATTTTCTTCAGAATGCAGTATCGTTTCCGTTTTATCATCAAAATTGCTGCAAGGAGCAATCGTATTCCGGCGTGCTTGTTTTCTTCTGTCGCTTTTCCATAGATTATAAGCCAAAGAGAAAAACAATGCTTTTGGGTTTTTCTCCCAGTCAAGTGTCCATTCTGTTTCTAACGCTTTTAGGAATGTCTGCTGATATAGATCCTCGGCGTCCGCATTGTCCGCACAGAGTTTTAAGCAAAACCTATAAATATCTGTACCGAAATTATCAATACATTTTTCTATTTCTCTTGCGTCCACTGTTACACCTCCTCTGCCTGTTCACTCTATATTCGCCATGACTTTGTATATGGTTCATTTTTTCAAAAAATAAAAAACAGTCGCCAAATAAAATACACGCGCTCTTAGAATTATGATAAAATAAAAGAAATGCAGCAGCAAACATAAATTTGAAAGGAGAACAAAGATGAAAACATTTGACACAAGTTATAAATTGCTTGATGAGATGTACCAGGACGAATATTACCCAAATTTTTTGGTAGACAAGATAAAAGACGAACTCCAAAAGGTTATTGATCTGTTGGAGACAGGCGAAAACGATATTGAGGTTATTCAGAAAAAGCTGGATGAGTCGGTTTGCGCCATCAACGAATTGCAGGAGGAATTTGACGAGAATGATAGCGAAATCGAAACGGTAGCTCGTGATTGTATCGGGGAAACGGTAGGCTATGTGCTGGAGTGGTTTGGTATTCCCATTGACATGGAGGAAGCTATTCGGGAACGGGATTGGTAACGAATATGTTACAATAACGCTATATTTATAAATGAAAAAGTTGCTGCAAATTAAAAGTTTTGCAGCAGGAATACTAGGTGTCATTCTTATATAGGAACGTTTTAACAATACAATTGAGGAAAAAAATGATTAATATACGAAAATTAGAAAGTGAATTGTGGGAGTCCGCAGATTTATTACGTTCAGGTTCAAAACTTACATCAAACCAGTACTGTATGCCTGTACTCGGTCTTATTTTTTTGCGTTATGCTTATAGCAGATTCAAAATGGTGGAGGCTGAAATTTTAAAGGGGCGTCCTTCTCGTGGTGGACGTGTTTTGCCAGTGGAGGCAAGTGATTTTGCAGCGAAAAGTGCACTATATCTTCCAAAAGAAGCGCAATATGACTATCTCTTAAATCTTCCAGATGATATCTCTGTGATGAATCTTGTAAATAAAGATGGTCACACAATGATAAGTCTTGGTGAAGTAGTTAATAATGCAATGCAGCTTATTGAAGACCAGAGTGAGCAGCTTACAGGAATTCTTCCAAAAAGTTATGCAGATTTTTCCGATGAAATTTTGTCAGAGCTTCTTCGCATTTTTAATAACAGCGCATTAAATGAAGTAGGCGGAGATATTATTGGACGTATCTATGAGTATTTTCTAAATAAATTTGCAAAAAATATTGCCTCTGATGACGGGGTGTTTTTCACTCCGAAATCATTGGTAAAAATGATTGTCAATAGAAGAAGCGAAAAAAGCTGTGGAGGCCGCTGAGAAGCGTGAAAAGAAAAAGACACAAGAAGAATATAATGCGAAACTTGCAGAACTTTCTGAAATGCTTACAATTGCCAAGGAAGCAAACTGGCTGTATGAAAAATTTGGTGATGGTGTATATGTAGATGTTCTTGGGCTTTGCAAAGCTGCTACGATTGCAGAGATTGAGGCAAAAGGCTGGTCGCTAACACCGGGGGCCTATGTTGGTGTAGCACCAGTGGAGGAGGACGGTGTAAACTTTGAAGAGCGCATGACAGAAATTCATCAAGAACTATTAGCATTGCAGGCAGAATCAAATGACTTGATGGATACCATCTCAAAGAATATGAAGGAGATGGGGTTATGAAATTTTTAGAATGCATTACCCTTAATCCAAAAGTATCTTTGGAAAAGGGAAAGATTTATTCATTTATTGAAATGGGCAATGTTAGCACAAATTATCGAAATCCTATCGCAATAGAAGAGAAACCTTTTGACTCTGGTGTTAAATTTCAGGATGGTGATACAGTTGTTGCAAGAATCACACCCTGTCTTCAAAATGGAAAACGGTTTTATTGCAAGGATATAGGTATTGGATTTGGTTCAACAGAATTTCTTGTATTTAGACCTAAGAATGAGTCTGTAGATAATTTATATTTGTATTATTTTATGAAGACAGACTTTATCAATCAGTGTATGATAAATTCTATGACAGGTGCCACTGGAAGACAGCGTGTTAATAATGAAATTTTTAAAAGTATAGAAATCGAGTTTCCGAATATCGATATTCAAAGAAAAATTGGAAGTATTTTATCGGTTTATGATGACCTTATCGAAAACAACCAAAAGCAAATCAAACTATTAGAGGAAGCAGCACAGCGCTTATATAAGGAATGGTTTGTGGATTTGCGTTTTCCGGGGTATGAGAATACGAAAGTTGTTGATGGTGTGCCGGAGGGGTGGAAAAAAGGAATACTTGGAGATATTGCAATATTTAGGCGTGGAAAAACTATTACCAAAACACAAGTTCACGAAGGGGATGTTCCAGTTGTAGCAGGAGGCTTAGAACCAGCATACTATCATAATGAAGCCAATACGGTTGCCCCTGTTATTACTGTTAGTGGTTCGGGTGCAAATGCAGGATTCTCACGATTGTATAATGTAGATGTCTTTGCTTCTGATTGTTCTTTTGCAGATAGTGAGACAACGCCTTTTTTATTCTTTGTGTATTGTTTTCTAATAGAAAATAGAGCAAACTTAAATGCCCTTCAAAAAGGAGCTGCACAGCCTCACGTTTATGCAAAAGATATTAATACAATGGAGCTTACTGTTCCAACAGACGATAAACTTGAAGCATTTTGTAAATTTGTTTTCTCATATTTTGAAAAAATAAAAGTGCTACAGAAACAGATACAAATATCATCACAAGCTCGAGATCGTTTGCTACCAAAATTTATAAACGGTGAATTGGAGGTATGAATAAGTGTCAAAAGATTTAACAAATTCTAGAATAGACAGACAGAATATCTTAAATAATGAAATTGCTATTGAAATCATTCGAGAAAAATTTGGTTTTAATGGAATATTATGGGAGGGTAAAATGTATTTTACTCGTGAAATGGCTGCGAATTTTTTTGAGGTAGACATGAGGACAATAAGCCGATATTTAGAACAGTATTCAGAAGAATTATTAGAAAATGGTTATATAATATTGCGCGGAAGTAAACTAAAATCTTTTATTTCAACAGTGAATAAATTTGGTAAGGACATAAATGTCTCTACCAAAACAACGATACTTGGAGTGTTTGATTTTCGTGCTTTTTTAAATATTGCCATGCTTTTGTCTGAAAGCGATAAAGCACGGTCATTACGACAATTAATGTTGGATATTGTTATTGATATCATCAATAGAAAAACTGGTGGTGGAACAAAATATATTAATCAACGAGACAAGGATTTTGTATTTTCTTCCTTACAAGAGGATAATTATAGAAAACAATTTACCAATGCATTAAAAGAGTATGTTGTGGATGATCGATATAAGTATGCTTATTTTACAGATATGATTTATGTGAGCATTTTTAAAGAAAAGGCAAAGGAATATAAAAAGATTTTAGATTTAAAGGCAAATGATAAAGTACGTGACACTTTTTATAGTGAAATTTTAGATATTATTGCTGCTTATGAAAGTGGCCTCGCTGATGCAATAAAACGCGAATATGAACAAATTGGTCATAAATTGTCACAGGATGAAGCAGAAGGTTTATTTAGACAATTTGAAAGTATGGCGCTCTGGAAACCGCTTATTCAACGTGGAAGAGTGAAAATGGCAAGCCGTGATATGGCATTGAGAGAGGCATTTCATTATCAACTTTCAGAATATATACAACCACTTGATAAGGAGGAATATGAGAAATTTCTTGGTACTGCTGGAGATGAATTGGATCGTCTTATGCAAGAAAATCAGGACGTATTAAAGCGATTAAAGGAGCGTGATTGAATGGATAGTGGAATGATATATATAACGCTTGAACAGGCCGATGCCATACATAAAAAAACCATTCAATACAGCGGTGGTGGTACATATGAACATTTAGATATTGGAAAATTGGATAGTGTTTTACAACATATCCAAAATGATGACTATTATCCTACTTTTGTAGATAAATTAACGCATTTGTTTTTTTGTACTTGCCAATTCCATTGTTTTGCAGATGGAAATAAGCGTCTAGCGATTACTTTAGCAACACAATTTCTTCTATTTAATGGTTATATGGGCATTGCAAAAAATTTCATGGCAATTACAGAAAATATAAGTTATCATGTTGCAGCAGGGAAAATAAATAAAGAGCTTTTGCATAGGATTATGATAGCAATTTTGGATGGAACATATGAAATAGACGAAGAATTAAAACTTGAAATATTAAATGCTATTAAGTAGGAGGTGCCTATATGAGCTACGATTATTCCGAAAATATTCTTATTCAGGAGAGTGCCTGCAATCTACTCCATGATGTATTGGGGTGGGATGTTGAACTTGCCTATCATGCAGAAAGATTAGGAAAAGATGGCACTTTTGGCAGAGAAAGTTATCATGAAGTTCTTTTGCTTCGTTATTTTCGCAAGGCGCTGAAAAAATTTAATCCTTGGATAAATGAAAACCAGATTTTAGAGGCACAGAGGCTTTTAGAAAGCAGGATTTCTACATCTTCTCTACTACAAGTGAATGAGGAAAAATATTTTTTGATTCGTGATGGGATTCCTGTCACAGTAAAAAAGCCAAACGGTCAGACAGAGATAAAGAAGGCAACTGTGATTGATTTCCAAAATCCAGATCACAATGATTTTCTTGCAATCAAAGAATTGAAAATTCAAGGTGATTTATATCTTCGCAGAACAGATATTATTGGTTTTGTAAATGGGATTCCGTTGTTGTTTGTGGAACTAAAAAACAACACATTAGATGTTCAAAATGCTTATGATGAAAACTATACAGATTATCAGGATACTATTCCGCATCTGTTTTATTATAATGCTTTTGTGATGCTTTCTAATGGGGTAGAGGCCAAGGTAGGTACACTTGGAAGTAAGTTTGAATTTTTTCATGAATGGAAGCGTCTTGTCGAAGCGGACCAAGGAAGCGTAGCCCTTGAGACGATGCTTCTTGGCATTTGCAAAAAGGAAAATTTTCTTGACCTATTTGAGAATTTTATTCTCTACGACCATTCTGATGGACACACTGCAAAGATACTTGCCCGCAACCATCAATATCTTGGAGTCAATGAAGCAATGAAAGCTTATATGGCAAGAAAACTAAATGGCGGAAAGTTAGGGGTATTTTGGCATACACAAGGTTCTGGAAAGAGTTACTCTATGGTTTTCTTTGTGAAAAAAGTGCGTAGAAAGATAAAAGGTACACCTACATTTGTTATACTTACAGATCGCGAAGAATTGAATACGCAGATTAGTGATACTTTTGAAAATTGTGGTATTCTTGGAAAGGATACAAAGGCTTCGCAGTATATTGCATCAAATGGTGATGATCTTGTACAGAAGCTGCATGGTAATCCAAGCTTTATCTTTACCTTGATACAGAAATTTAACAAAGCAAATGCAGAGCCGATTTATCCAGATCATGATATTATTATCATATCCGACGAAGCGCATCGCAGCCAAAATGGTATTTATGCCAATAATATGATGAATTTGCTGCCAACAGCAGCACGTATTGGATTTACAGGAACGCCATTGTTATCTAATGACAATATCACTGCCCGTACTTTTGGCGGTTATGTTTCCATATATGACTTTAAAAGAGCCGTTGAAGATGGTGCGACGGTACCGCTTTATTATGAAAATCGTGGCGAGAAAATTCTTGATCTACAGAATCCAGAAATTACAAATCAAATTTTAGAAGCGATTGAAAATGCAGATATTGATGAAAATCAACAGGGTAATTTGGAGCGGGAATTTGCAAATGAAATCCACATACTTACGGCCGAGCCAAGACTTCGTTCTATTGCAAAGGACTTTGTTGCTCATTACTCTGACTTGTGGACAAGCGGAAAAGCGATATTTGTCTGCTTAAATAAAGTAACTTGCGTTCGTATGTATGACTTCGTTCAGGAGTATTGGAAAGAAGAAATCAAAAATTTGAAACAGAAAATCAAGAAAGATACGCAGCAAGAGGCTCAAGAGCTTGGACGTAAGCTGAAATGGATGCAGGAAACGGAGATGGCTGTTGTTATCAGCCAAAATCAAAATGAAGTTCAGACCTTCAGGAAATGGAATTTGGATATCAAATATCATCGTGCAAAGATGAAGCAGCGTGAATTAGATAAGGAATTCAAAGATTCTAAAAATCAACTTCGGGTAGTATTTGTCTGTGCAATGTGGCTTACTGGTTTTGATGTGAAATGTTTATCCTGTTTGTATCTGGATAAACCATTAAAAGCGCATACTTTAATGCAGACGATTGCGCGTGCGAATCGTGTGGATGAGGGCAAAAGCAATGGACTAATTATAGATTATATTGGGATAGTGAAAGCACTTAGGAAAGCGCTGGCAGATTATACAGCAAACGCAGATGGTAATCATAGTACCGATCCTACAGTAGATAAAGATAAGATGATTGCTCGAATATTGGAAACCATTGAAAAAGTGGAGACTTTCTTCTTGGAAAGAAACTTTGATTTGGAAATGATACTTTGTGCAAATGACTTTAAGAAGCTTGCTCATCTGCAAGGCGCAGCCAATGTAGTATGTGGTTCTATCCAAGATAAGAAGACTTTTACGACATATGCTTCTGAATTGAACAGACTTATGAAATACACAAACAGAGAGGATGTAACTGGACATACACGGAAGCAGTATGAAGCAATTGCCGCTATTTATGCGGAGCTTCAAAAGAAACGCAAACATATTGATACCACAGATCTTATGGTTGAAATTAACAGCATCATTAATTCTTATATAGAAATTGAGCATATCTCTATCATGGTTCGTGAAGAATCGCGTCGATTTGATATCAGTGCTATTGACTTCGACTTACTTTGCAGAGAATTTACAAAAGTTACGAAAAAGAATTTGGTATTGAAAGATCTGGAAGAAATTCTTCAACAGAAGTTGGATAAAATGTTGTTTGCAAATCCTGAACGCATCAATTATTATGAGCGGTATCAACAGATTATCAATGATTATAACAGTGAGCAGGACAGGGCGACGATTGAAAAGACGTTTATGGAATTGATGGGGCTGGCAAATCGAATGAATCAGGAAGAACAGCGTTATGTGCGGGAGGGCTTCAAAAGCGATGAGGAACTTTCTATGTATGACATGTTGTTTCGCAGTGACTTAAATAAAAATGACATAAAGAAACTTAAAGAGGTTGCAGCAACGCTGCTTCAGAAGATAAAAGCTAAAATTTCCGCGCTTGATCATTGGACGGATAAGCAAGAAACCAAAGCAGAGGTTGAGAATCTTATTCGTGATACACTTTGGGCAGAGCTTCCAGAATGTTATGATGAAGTTAGCATTTCAGATTATCGCCAGAGAATATATGAATATGTATATACAAGATATAAAAGTGTGGCATAGAGAGATTATTTGTGGAACGTGAAGAAAATGTACTGATTCGATAGGTAATAACTGAATTTGCGACACTCAACGAAGCGTTTAGTATGGAATCAACGCTTCGTGTGTTCTAAATAGATTCTCTTTTTGATATACTGTAGTCAAATTTAGCGAGGAGATTTATTGTATGGATCAGAAAAGAATAGGTGCATTTATTGCACGGTGCAGAAAAGAAAAAAATCTGACACAAATGCAGCTTGCCGAACTTTTAGGGATTACTAATCAGGCAGTTTCCAAATGGGAAAACGGAAGAGGAATGCCGGATATGTCGCTTTTACAGCCTTTGTGCGATGTTCTGGGTATTAGTTTGAACGAGCTTTTTTCGGGAGAGCATATATCAGCAGAGGAATACAAAGGAAAAGCAGAGGAGAATATTTCCAAGCTTTTTCAAGAAAAACAAATTGCCAATCTGAAGCCTGTAAAATACTTATTTTCTATATGTGCGAACGGCGCTTTACTTGTAGCAGGGATTGAATTCGTTGTTGGTCTTGTTGGAAATTTATTTAGTTCAATAATTTTGGAACCTATGTTAATCAATGTTTCTGTATGGCTAATATTGTTTATGGCTTCAATGGGTAAACTGGTGTATGACAAGAAAAAATTGAAAAACCTGAAACATTCAGGCACTTGTATGGATGCCGAAATAGAGGACATGATTCCGGCATCCTGGATTAGCGTCGGAAACTACACCAGTTGCAGAATTGTCTGTCGGTTTCTTTATGAGGGTAAGGAATACAAAGCAGTAAGTAATTATTATGTTTTGCCCCCATTTAAGCGAAAAGAAGATTTATATGCGAATGTTTATATCGACAAAGATAATCCTGCCAAATACGGTATAGAACTTTTTCAAACAGGTCGTTAATTCAGACATCTTTAAAAATTATATATACCTATCAAAACTGCCGTTGTAAGAATGCCCATTCCCACAATGGCAGTTTTTACTGTGACACTGTTCGTTACAGTTCTTTTTCTTCAAAAAATATTTCTTGACATATAAATAGAATTGTGATAGGTTAGTAAAAAAGTTTAGGAGAACATGGAAATGCAGAACTTACATTTTACAATGAACGATATGTACATGTATTACAGACGTACTTAGAAGTAATTGTGTTTCGATTAGATGCACAGTTACGCAGGTAGGTCTGATATGTCTGTGCATATAAATCGGTTGGTGTAAGTTGTAATGATAATAGAATGCTTGTAATAGCCGATCGTTTTAGAAGTGCACTGGACATATTGTATGTTTAGTGTTTTTTTATTTGGAGAGGAGGTAGTGTGAAATTATCAGCAGCATTATCGGTTGGAGAAATTCAGAAAGATTCGTTAGGAGGAATGGTGATAATGACAATTAGGACAATGAATATCGAAGATTTTGAAGAAATATATGATTTGTGGATACATACGGAAGGCATGGGATTGAATACAACAGATGATTCAAGGGATGGAATCGTCAAATATTTATTGCGAAACCCTAATACATGCTTTGTTGCGGAAGATAACGGAAAACTCATAGGTGTTATTATCAGTGGACATGACGGGCGCAGAGGTTTTATCTATCACACTACGGTCAAGAAAGAATATAGGGGACAGGGAATCGGGAAAAAGCTAGTCGATTCAGCAATGAAGGCTTTGGAAGCAGAGGGCATACACAAAGTGGCATTGGTGGCATTTGAGAAAAATGTATCAGGCAATGCTTTTTGGGAAAAGGTCGGATTTACGGTAAGGGATGACTTGGTTTATAGAAATAAAAATATACATCAACTGAAAAGGGTTGATCTCATTTAATATGGAGGTTGTATATGGAAATAACATTATTAAGGGCAACTGTTGACAACGCAAAAGAACTACATGCTATGCAGGTTGAAGCTTTCCAAGAATTATTGGAAAAATATCAGGATTTTGACACCAATCCCGGAAATGAAAACATGGAAAAAGTAGCAGCACGCTTGAAACAGGATTTTACATTTTACTATTTTATCTGTATTGGACAGAAGAAAGTAGGAGCTATCCGTATTGTTGACAGAAAGGAAAACGGAAAAAACAAAAGAATTTCTCCGATATTTATATTGCCGGAATTTCAAGGGAAAGGCATTGCACAGAAAGCAATCCGGCTGTGTGAAGAAATACATGGAAATGAAAATTGGGAGCTAGACACAATTTTGCAGGAATCTAAAAACTGTTATTTGTATGAAAAAATGGGGTATCGCCAGACGGGCAAAACAGAAGTCGTTAATGAAAGGCTTACATTAGTATTTTATGAAAAGAAAGAGGCGGACATAACATGAATGGGGGCTGTTTCAGCACGCATTGATTTTTTGAAAGCATTTGGATTAGTTTACCAAATCCTGTATAGTATGTGTTATAATGTTTTAGGTGATTTTGTTTCCCTTAAAAATCATCAAATCACAATCGGAATTTAAAACAACGGATATATAGGAGGTATTCACATGGATTTTATGGAGCATTCTCAACGATTGAAAACTGGCGTTCGCCCTTGCCAAATCATTTTTGAGAAAGAGAACACCGAAAACACATACATCTCTTGGAAAGACAAGATGAAGCCACGAATTGAAGCGGAGGATGATATTACCCCGGAGGATTACCAAACGATAGTTTCCCGCTGGGATGAGATGTTGTCGCTGGCTGAGGAAATTATCTGGTGGAATTAAAATTCTTTTGAAACTTATGTGGTTTGGGACGGTGAAATAATTTGAAAGCAGAGAGGAGTAAAAATGCATAAATCAAAAAACTTTATAGGAATCATTATGATATTCATGCTGTTGACAGCCTGCAATGGGGAATCAGAAAAGGGTTCATCGATAAACAATAATACATTAGAGTTTGAAACAGGGGTTGTGAACACAGATGCATTGAAAGTGCGAAGTGAGGCAGATGCAGATGCGGAAGTTCTATCTTTGTTAGAACAGGGGACGGTCATAAAAATAATTGCAGAGGAAAATGACTTTTATCAGATAGTCTTTGAAGATCAGGATGGCAATGAGAACTTAACCGGATATGTAAAAAAGGAATATGTGAATCAAAATTAAGGAATTCGCTGCATATGGCTGGGATTTAATAACTATCCCCGCACAACAATGGTTAGAACGCTGCAGCAGTGCAGACGATTTTGGTGTTAAAATGGAGCAAAGTGCAGATTGTTCTGACTATATTCACAATATAATTACGAGGTTTACAATATTTCATGATTAGAGAAGCAAATCAAACAGATTTAAAGGAATTATTACAACTATATATGTTCCTTCATGAAACGAACATTCCGGAGGATTCAGAGCAGTTAATAAAGACATGGGACAGTATTATCAGTGATGAAAATCATCATCTTATCGTATATGAAACAGATGGAAAAATTGCGGCATCTTGTGTTTGCGTAATTATTCCTAATTTGACAAGAGGTGTCAGACCTTATGCATTGATAGAAAACGTGGTGACACACGAAAATTATCGTCAGAGAGGCTATGCCACAGCATGTTTGAATTACGCAAGACAGATAGCAGAGGAGAACAATTGTTATAAAATGATGCTGCTGACGGGTTCGAGAGAGGAGCAAACATTAAATTTTTATAGAAATGCTGGGTACAACAGTTCAGACAAGACCGCTTTTATTCAATGGTTAAATAAAACGATATAGGAGTTAGAATGTGATGGAATTTTGGGTGGGAACATGGCTGCACGTGATACCAGACCAAAAGGATAGCGCTGATAATGATAAACGAATTATTATCAAGCATTTGTGTTTCGGGCCAGTAGAAACGCAAATATGGTATCAATCAAAAAATGGCCAATATTATTATGAATATCATATTATTGAGGGATTGCAGGCTGGGGATTTGTTTCTTTATTGCATCAGCAAATCTGAAATGATAAAAGTTATCAATACAGAAATTGCGCTGTGTAACCAGTATGAAAAACCAGAACTAGCAGCCTTGCTGCAAAATGTACGCTCGGAATCCTTCTGTGAGTGATAGTGGGCGGCAAAAGTATCAGAAGTGGCCAGCTCAATCCAGCACAAAAGATAAGGACTGGTGTGCTGGGTTAATTCTTCTAATGTTATGATGTTGGGGCTGTCGCACTAAGCCAAATGCATACAATATCGTCTAGTACCGTGTTGCGATTTACACTATATCTTGTATCATTAAAGCTTATTGCGACAGCCCCTATGATACCACGGATTGCTCCGCATTTCATGCTCCCGCAATCCTAAAACACCTCAAATTCGCTCATTTTTCTGTGAAAAATGGCTACTTTTCGGTGTTTTTGCGGGTCCCAAGTTCAAAAATCCTCTTGCAAGCAAGCTTGCATCGGATTTCTTGACCTTTTGACCCTGGTATCATGTCATACAATCACCTCAATATAAAAATCTTTGTATCAATTGAATCAATTGGATAAAAAATTACAGTCAGGTGAATGAATCCCGGTATTCTTTTGAAGCAGTAAACAAATCATAGATAAAGCCTTGTTGTTTTGCCCGTACAGCTTTGCTGATTGTCTGAAGGGAACAGATATAATCATCAAGCAAATCAGCGATATTTTCAGCATTTGCCATGCAGATAGATTCCCACATATCAGGAGACGCGGAAGCAATCCGCGTGATATCTTTGAAACCGCCAGCCGCAATCTGCTTCATAGTGCCATTTGCCGTATCGCTGTCACGGACCAGATTTGTAAGGGCTGCTGCTGCCAGATGTGGCACATGACTGACAGCAGCGGTCACATAGTCATGTTCTTCACAGCCTAATATGAGCGGCAGGCAGCCAAGTTCTTCTACAAGTGCATAATATTCTGTCACCGCTTCTTTGGAAACAGTTTCTGTAGGGGTAAGGATATAGTAGGCATTTTTCAAAATGCCATGATTGGCATTAGCAAACCCTGTTTTTTCGCTGCCAGTCATAGGATGTCCGCCAATAAAACGGTTTTCTAGTCCAAGTGCGCAAACTGTTTCGTGAATAGCGCCCTTTACACTGCCAACATCTGTAAGAATCGTTTTTTCAGATAATAATGGTTTTAACTGTTCTAAAAGTTTGTTATTAACCGCGACAGGAGCGCATAAAAATATCATATCACAATCAGAAAAAAGTTCATTGATTTTTGTTGTTCCTTCATTGATGGCACCTACTGCAAGCGCTTCATCTAGTGTCGACTGTCTGCGGGCATATGCCACAATACAGGCATCTGGGTTTATATGTCTGATTGCCATTGCAATCGATCCGCCAATCAGGCCAAGGCTTAAAAAGCCAAATTTATTCATACGCATAAAAGTAAATCCTTTCATAATGATTGTCCATACAAAATTATTGCACTTTAAAGTGCTAAAGTCAACAACATTTTGTATCTTCAATTTTGCATGGCTGAACGGTTACCCAATTTTGAACTATTTTCACAAAAAAGATTGTATTATCTGATAATTTATAGTAAAATTGTAAGTGTTATGTATAGAACTGTTAGAGTCCGCAGTCGGATTGGTCTTGCATAAAATCAAATTATATCATATGAATGCAACAGGAGGTAGCTGCAATGAATATTTACACAACTGATAAAATCAGAAACGTAGTATTGTTAGGTCATGGTGGGGCAGGAAAAACAAGTCTGGTGGAATCAATGGCATATTTGGCAGGCATCACTTCCCGCATGGGAAAAGTGGAGGATGGAAATACAGTCAGTGATTTTGGCAAAGAAGAGCAGAAAAGAAAAATTTCAATCAGTACATCTGTAGTGCCAATAGAGTGGGATGGCATGAAAATCAATATGCTTGATACACCAGGTTATTTTGACTTTATAGGTGAAGCAGAAGAAGCGATCAGCGCAGCAGATGCAGCTATCATCGTAGTATCAGGAAAAGCAGGCGTTGAAGCAGGAACCGAAAAAGCATGGGAATTATGTGAAAAATATAAACTTCCAAGAATGATTTACGTTACAGATATGGATGTAGACAATGCGTCCTTCAAGAATGTAGTAGAAAAACTTACAGAACTGTATGGAAAAAAGATTGCACCATTCCATTTCCCTATCAGAGAAAATGAAAAATTTGTAGGATATGTGAATGTAGTCAGCGAGACAGGAAACCGCTGGAAAGGCAAAGAAGTCGAGGAATGTGAAATCCCTGATTACAGCAAAGAAAATCTTTCTTTATATAAGGACACATTGATGGAAGCAGTTGCTGAGACAAGTGAAGAATTTATGGAGCGCTATTTTGGCGGTGAAACATTTACAGAAAATGAGATTCGTGCTGCGCTTCGTTCCAATGTATTAGATGGTTCGATTGTGCCGATCAGTATGGGATCGAACACTCTTTGCCAAGGAACATATGCGCTGCTTGATGACATTATCAAATATATGCCAAGTCCTGAAAATAAACAGATTGCTGGCATCAATATGAAAACAAATGAAGTATTTGAAGCCAATTATGATTTTTCCAAAGCAAAATCTGCATATGTATTCAAGACGATTGTTGACCCATTTATCGGAAAATATTCTTTGATAAAGGTATGTTCTGGCGTATTTAAGTCGGATGATGTGATTTACAATAAGGACAAAGATGTTGAGGAAAAAGTAAATAAACTTTACATATTGCAGGGCAGCAAGCCAATAGAAATCAGTGAGCTTCATGCAGGTGATATCGGAGCAATCGCAAAGCTTACGGCAGCAAGAACAGGAAATACCCTGTCAACTAAGGCCAATATTATTGAATATGGCAAGTTTGAGATTTCCAAGCCATATACAGCAATGCGCTACAAAGTGCCGAATAAGGGAGATATTGACAAGGTATCGCAGGCACTGCAAAAGCTCTCTCATGAGGATCAGACCTTAAAAGTAGTCAATGATAATGAGAATCGCCAGACTCTTTTGTATGGTATTGGCGAACAGCAGTTAGAGGTTATTCAGAGCCGGCTTGCCAATGAATATAAATGCTCTATAGAGTTAAGCAAACCTAAGGTTGCATTCCGTGAGACAATTCGCAAGAAATCAGATGTGGAATACAAATATAAAAAGCAGTCCGGCGGACATGGGCAGTACGGCCATGTAAAAATGCGTTTTGAAGCATCTGGTGATCTGGAATCAGCATTTACATTTGAACAGGAAGTAGTAGGAGGCGCTGTTCCAAAGAATTATTATCCAGCAGTTGAGAAAGGACTTCAGGAGTCTGTATTGAAAGGACCTATGGCAGCATATCCAGTAGTGGGTGTAAAGGCAGTGCTTTATGATGGTTCATATCATCCTGTAGATTCTTCGGAAATGGCATTTAAGATGGCAACAATACAGGCTTTCAAGAAAGGCTTTATGGAAGCAGGCCCTGTTTTGCTTGAGCCGATTGCAAACTTAAAGGTGACAGTACCCGATAAATATACCGGTGATGTCATGGGTGATTTGAACAAACGCCGCGGCAGAGTGCTTGGCATGAACCCTACTGGAACAGGAAAACAGGTTATTGAGGCGGATATTCCAATTATGGAGCTTACGGGATATTGCACAGTGCTTCGTTCTATGACAGGCGGACGCGGAAACTTCGAATATGAGTTCGTTAGATATGAGCAGGCTCCAAGTGAGATTCAGGAAGCAGAAGTAAAGGCAAGAGCAGCAAAAGTTGCAGAAAATACAGAGGATTAGTGGATCTATGAGATTGGCAGACGCACTACAAACATAGCGCCGCCGTCAGTATTATCCTGTACTGCAATCGTGCCATGGTGAGCCGTTACAATTTCATAAGCGATTGACAAACCCAACCCGAAGTGCCCTTTGGCACTTCGGGATTTTTCGCTTCGATAGAATCGATCAAAAATTTTGTCTTTTTCTTCGTTGGGGATACCAGAGCCTGTGTCAGATACTGTCAAGATACAATATTTATTTTGCGCAGCAATGGAAAGCATAATTTTTCCGCCATTTGGCGTATAACTGATAGCATTGTGCAGCAGGATTACAAGAACCTGTTGAATGCGTGCCTGATCACAGCAGCACAATGGAACTGCTTTATCAGGCAGTGATATTGATAAGGTTATATTTTTGGCATGTGCCATAACTTCAAAGGTTTCATAAGTATTCAGAAGCAGCGTATCAAGTTCCACGGGCGCTTTGTTTATGGTAAAGCAGTTGGAATCGCTGCTCGAAAGCGTAAGCAGGTCTTCAAGAAGGGCGGACATACGAAGGGATTCATTCTTCACAATTGTCAAATCGCGCCCCAATGCTATCGTTTGGTCGTTGTTCTGCACTTTTTCAAGGGATGATTCTGTGCAGGTTAGAATGACAGCAAGCGGCGTCCGCAGTTCATGGGATGCCGCTGCTATGAAATGATTTTGTTTTTGGCGGTTTTCTTCAATAGGGTATAAAAGTTTTCCTGTAAAAAACCAGGAAAACAGCCAGATCGCAACAAGTGCGGCCGCAATAATACATGTAAAAACAAACCGTTGGCGCTTTATCTGTTCATAAATAGCAGAAAGCGGTGAGACTAGCAGCATTTCCAGTGCCGAGTGATCTTTGTCCAAGGTAATAACAAAACAGTAGTAGGATTCCTCCCCCTGATAAGGAAAGCTTTTGTAATAACTGCGGTAGGAAAGTATATTTTCGGGAAGCATATTCGAATTTTCACGATAATGATCCCATATGGTATCAAATAAAACTTGATTTTGTGGCTCATGTGATTTTCCATTGAATAAAAAGGGCGTATTGTTATCCAGAACAGATACATAATAATTGCCGCTTCCTTCAAGGTTTGCCAGCCACGCATGTGTGATAACAGACTGTTGTTCCAGATTGAATGCCACAGAAGAAATATCATTCTGCCAGGAAAGCGTTTTGTTCTGCATCAGATTTTTTTCAGAGATATACAAATACCCCAAAGTCATAATAATTAATATCAGTGTAGTAATTGTACCACTTAGCAGCGTCAGGCGCAGTCGTATTTTATGAAACATGGTTTACCTCAAAATAAAGTTAAAATTTATGTACAGTCTTGGATGCAATATCCCACGCCGCGAACAGTTTTTAGCGTCAGGCTGCTTCCAACTGTTTTGAGTCTGCGCCTTAAAAAGTGAATGTAGTTGTCAAGATTTCCGCTTTCAACATCACTTTCGGGACCCCATACTTTCAAAAGCAGTGTGGTTCGCGGAATTGTTTGATTGGGGTTGCGCAGAAATATTTCAAGCAGTGCGCTTTCCTTTTTCGAAAGAGAACAGCTTCTTTCAGGGCCGGTAAGCATATCATTTTCAGGACAAAAGCTGATATCCATCAAACACAGATCTTTTGACATGCTGAGCATAGGAGAGCGTCTTGTGACACATTGGATTCTCGCTAACAATTCATCAAATTCAAACGGCTTGACAAGATAATCGTCAGCACCTAGATTAAGACCTGTTACTTTGTCATTTAATGAACCAAGCGCAGTGATAAAAATAATTGGAACTGCAATGTTTGCCTTTCTTAGCTGTTCTAAAACCTCCGTTCCTTCCATACAGGGAAGCATTCGGTCTAACAAAATTACATCATGAATATTCTGACTGGCATAGTACAAAGCTTCGTCACCATCAAAACAGGAGTCTACATCAAATCCTTTGGTTCTTAGTCGTTCTGTTAATGTTCTGTTCAAATTTTCGTCATCTTCTGCAAGTAAAATACGCATTTTGCTGTCCTCCTAAGCTTGACATTTCATTTTCATTTATGTTACTAATTATTGTAACATAAATATCTCTAAAAAATCTCTAAAAAATTTTGCCTGTTACTGGAATAGAAGGAATAATAACATTTAGAGACTTTTTAGAAATTTCTTTGTTAAGATTCCTTTTAAAATGATATTTTTGGATAGGAAAAGGAGTTTCATGATGATGAAAAGATCTGTGAAAAGTGTACATATAATGACAGGAAAACTCGTGATTGCAGCAGTTTTGGCGAGTTCCTTAGCTGGGTGTGGTGTCAAGGAAGACGTGCTTTTAGAAGAATCAGGCGCTGTTATTGATACACGGGTAAATTCTGCACAAGAAGACGATACCAATGTAGGAATGGGGCGGTATGTGGAGAAAAATGTGTTTACTTTGGAAAATTGGGGAGATAGTCATTTTCAAAAAACAGCAGAGGGCGAAATGATAATCCTTGATGGAGAAGTGGGAAAATATGTTTCAAGAGACAATGGAGAAAGCTGGGTATTGGAAGAGATAGACTGGCTGAAACAATGGAAAGAAGACAATGATAAGTGTCAGATTTTGTATGTGAAAAGTTCTGCAGAGGGATTTGTTGTTATGGCTTATTATCAGCAGGAAGAAGAATTAGAAGAGAACGAAGTGTCTGGATATTATGAAGGAAAATTTGAGATCGGGTATCTTTTGGCAGCGCCAGATGGAACATTGCTTTCATTGGATATGAATTTACCAGAAAATGTTGCTATCAGCGAATTTTGTTTTGATGAAACAGGCAGACTTTTTGCATGTACATCCAACGCAAAACTTTTTGAAATCAATACAGCAGATGGCAGTTATAAAGAGATTGCCGCGTTCGAAAAGAATGTATGGTACATAAACGCATGTGCCAATAATATCCTTCTTTGCGTGTCTGATACCAATGTATATTTGTATGATTTGGAAACAAAAACAATGATAGAAGATGCGGTTTTACATGATTTTATTGAGAACAATTATGGAAAGATAAAGAATTATGGCAATGGCTATAATGTATATCTGTTTGGGGGTGAGCAGAATATTATTTATCTGGCTGGGGAAAAAGGTCTGTATCGCCATGTGATAGGGGGAAGTACTGTAGAACAGATTATTGATGGGGAGTTGTCCTCATTTGGCGATCCATCACATGCGGTAAAGACAGCGGCACTTTTGGAAGGTGAAGAGTTTGTGGCATTGTTTTCAGACGGCAGAATTATGAAGTTTGTTTATGACGCCGAAGTTTCCGCAGTACCCGCAAGTATGCTTGCAGTTTATAGCCTTGAGGAAAACGATACCATTCGTCAGGCAATTACGGTATATCAGTCAGTGAATCCAGAACTGCGTGTTTCTTATGAGGTAGGTATGCAAGAGGATGGTATTACGAGAGAAGATGCATTAAAGAAACTGAACACAGAACTTTTGAGCGGAAGTGGCCCAGATGTATTGATACTAGACAAAATGCCCTATGATTCCTATATGGAAAAAGGTGTTTTGATGGATATTCAGGAAGTGGTAGAAGATATTTATCAGACAGACGGACTGTTTGAAAATTTGATAACGCCTCTTGAACGGGATAGCAGCCTGTACATGGTTCCGGCAGAGTTTCAGATTCCTTTGATTGCAGGACCTGAGAATGAAGTGCAAAATGCAGACAATTTTGAGAAAATTGCAGATATGTTATTAGCACTCAGGAGCCAGAATCCAAATGTAAGTTTGATTAATAAGTGCTCAGAATCAGGAATCTTAAAAACCTTTTTTATGATTTGTGAACCATCATGGACCGCTCAAAATGGGAAATTAGACGAAGAATCTTTGCGTGAATTTTTGATACAGGCGAAGCGGATTTATGACGCGCAGATCAATGGTACTCCACAGGAGGTACTTGATGAATACCAGTCTATGGATACGCTTTATATGGAGGATAATGGTTGTTCCTATGAAGATAGTGAATACTTTAATCAAATGAATGAATTTGATTATTTGAGTGGTTCGGCAAAGCTGGTTTGCGGAACAATAGGGTCTGTGGATGATTTTGCGAGTGTGTATTCACTTTCCAAAATAGAAGGATTTGAGGACACTTTGGTAAAACGAATGGATGGACAAAGCGAAAATATATATTGTCCAGTAACATTGGCAGGAATTCGTGAGACGGCGCAGAACAAAGAAGAAGCAGTACTTTTTTTGCAGACCTTATTGGGTGAAGAAGTACAGGAAATGACATATTATGGCTATCCAGTCAATAAAAAGGCTTTTGAAAGCAGGGTTGAACCAGACAGTACAGCATTGGAGAGCATAGAAGAGACGGGGATTTATGCAACATATGGCGGTACAGGCAGCGATGGCAAAAATATCATGTGGAACATTTATTGGCCTGATGACAAATTACAGCAGCAGTTAAAAGATTGGATAATCCAGTCGGATACGCCATATCTTCAGGATAGTGTATTAGAGGAAGCAGTATGCAAAGAAGGGGTAAAGTATTTGGATGGCAGCCAAGGGATTGATGAAACGGTAAATGCAATTCTTAACAATATGGCAATTTATATGGCAGAATAAAGAGGGATTGTTAGTTCCCTCTCTATTTCCGAATCCATTTCTACGAAACCAGTGTATCATTGCGCAGTGTTTCAATCAAGTCACACTGCAAAAGGCGCTTTCCTCCAATATAATAAGCAAGTGCGACAAACAATATAATCGCAGCCGCAAATATCAAAATAGGCAGAATCGGGGCTTCTGACCAGAATACCATCGGGTCTAAATAGCTCGCTGTTGTGGCAAACTGCACAAACAGTATCGTAAGAGGAAATGTAATCAAAAGAGGTTTTCCGGCGATCACAAACGCCTCGATACAGAACATTTTCCTCATTTCCTGCGGTGTCAATCCAATGGACATATACCCCGCAAATTCCCGCTTCCTTTGGCGGAGAAACCCTAACGTATTTGAAAAGACATTCGCAATTCCAATCATGGCAAGCAATACACAAAAAGCTCCCAAAATCGTTACCATGCCTTGGAATAAACGGTCATTAGACAATCTTTCCTGTATTCGGTTTTCACCTTCAATTTCATACTGCTGCGATACAAGCCGCACGACTTCCTGTTCCAGAGCGTTTAAATCCGTAAGATTTGCAGTTCCGTTTGAAAAAATACGGATATAACTGTCGGATTCCGCTTCACATACCTCTCCCAAAGTTTTATTCCACATAGTAAGCGGGATAAAATGTACAAGGGCATAATTATCATATTCTTCCCTCAGCGCAGGAACCGTTTGTGTATAAGATAAAATGGGGATTTCTACAGTTTTATCGTTTTTATAAAGTGTTGTTGTCCGGTTATCCTCCTTCACAAAAGGAACATATTCTTTATAGCGGAAATTGCTGTTCATGCTATCCCAAATCTGATTTAATACGATTGCGCCGTCAAGACTTGGCATAATCCCAATCTGTGAACAGAAATTTAAAAAACTTGTGTCATCTAAAACAACAATCGATGCAGATACCTGAAACCGCCCATTTTCATTCGGTGTTCCCGAAACGGATTCAAACCCGCCAAGTGAGGACAGTTCATCGCTCAGTAATCCCTCTGGAAAAAACGTCAAAGCTTTGGCCTTTTGATATACCGTGGCATCTTTTATCCCCGAAATATCCTGCAATTCATCTGTTAAGCCAAAATCTGTTAATTCCGTGTCCTTTAAAGTTATCATGATATCCCACATATCCTGATACCGTTCAAAATAAGTATATCTGGTACTGATATATGTAAGGGTAGTAAAGCAGAGCATGATAGAAAAACCCAGAAAAGACAGCAATAATGACAATGTGGATATCCGTAAATGTTTCTTCTGAGCCTTTAATGCGTTTCCTGCAAGTTCCCCTTTCATGCCAAAAATACAAGATAAAAACCGGGAGTGTTTCTTTTTCTTTAACAATAAACCGCTTGTATTTCTGATTGCTTCAAGCGGCGTCATCCTGCTCAGTTTTCTTGCGGGAATCCACGCAGAAAAAATTACGGTTAAGAACGAAATGAAAACCGTAGCCGCAAATATAGACGGATGATACTGAAAAACAGCTTCGTGGCGTCCAGATACATCCGCAGCAAAAAAATTGATGGCTTTTATGCCCCAAAAGCTTATTAAAATTCCCAATAAACTTCCAAGCAGCAGTGGCGCAATGCTTAAAAACGCCGCTTCCTGCAGCAGACAGGTTCTAATCTGCCTTGGTGTAGCCCCAATACTCGAAAATATACCAAATTGATGGATTCTGGCATTCATGGATAATTCAAAAGAGCCTCGGATAATTAAGATTAACGATACTGCCATAATAATCAGTATCACCGCATATAGTGCCAAAAGCATTGGCGGCGTCTCATCCTCTGGGTCGTGTATAAAATAGCGGGATAGAAGCAATGCGTTGTATTGTATGGAGTCTTCATTTAGCCCAAGCTGTGCCGCAATGAATGGCATATCACGATAAATCGTTCTGGCATTCTTGCAATAGACATCCGCCACTATTTTTTCTTTTTGGGATAATTCCTCGTTAATGACTGCTTTTTCTACATTCGCAAATTGACATACCAAAGATAATAAATTATCTTCTGATAAATCATCAGAACTTAATGCTTCACAAACAATGCGTCCCTGCCAGTCGCCCTCCTCTAATATGATTTGTTCCACTTCATACGCCCAAAAATTGTAAGCGATGCTGCATAACAGCGACAAAAACATGGTAGCAACGAGAGCAGCCGCCATAATTGATATACTGGATGCACGATTATTTTTAATATAGCTTTTGGAGTAGTTCTTCCACATGCCGCTCACCTCCGCTTCTGGTCGCTGACAATTTGTCCGTCTTCGATGGTTACAATTCGGTCAGCTTCCAATGCAATTTTTTCATCATGGGTAATAAGGAGTATCGTCTGTTTTAAATTTCGGTTTGACAGCTTTAAGAGGTCAATAATTTCCTTTGAATTTTTTTGGTCAAGGTTTCCGGTCGGTTCGTCAGCAAAGAGAATCGCAGGGCGGTAAATCAAAGACCTTGCGATTGCGACACGCTGCTGTTGTCCTCCAGATAGCTGGCTTGGCAGGCTTTCCAGTTTGTCCTCTATTCCCAATGTCTTTACAATCGTTTTGAAATATTCCAAATCTGGTTTCCTCTTGTCAAGGAGCATCGGCATAAGGATGTTTTTTTCTGCTGTCAGAGTGGGAATCAGATTGTAAAACTGGTAAACCAATCCAACCTTTCTTCTTCTGAAAATTGCGGCATCCGTAGCATTTAGTCCGCCAAGGTCAACACCGTCTATTGTTACAGTGCCTTTTGTCGGCTTGTCCACGCTGCCTAGAATATGCAGGAGCGTCGATTTTCCAGAGCCGGATGCCCCAATAATTGCGACAAAACTGCCTTTTTCAATAGACAGATTGATTCCATTTAAAGCAGTAACTTGATTATCGCCTTTTCCAAATACTTTTTCGATACCGTTACATCTTAGTATTTCCATGTTGTCAAATCCTCCTGTTTGTTTTTTCTATTGCGCTCGCAGCAGAGCTGCTTGTTCGTTTACGAAGTTTGCAAGTTATATTATAACAGATGAAAGTGACATCTTAGTGACGATATCCAAAGTAGGTCATATTTTAATAGGATGTATAAAAGCGAATCTCAAAACAGGCCCCGCCTTTCGGAAGATTAAATGCACGGATGATTCCGTTCTGCATTTCTATGATTGCTTTTGAAAGGGAAAGTCCTATTCCAATTCCAGTATTTTTTGTTTTTTCCCCACGATAGAACCGCTCAAACAAATGCGTCAAGTCCTCTTTTGTAAATCCCTCCCCCTCGTCCCATATCCGCATCTGCACATAAAGAGGATTTTTTTCATAGGAACAATGAACAGCAGTGCCTGTTTCTGTTGCTTCCATACAGTTTTTCATCAAATTCATGACCGCTTCCATCGTCCAGTTTAAATCCACATTGATATTCATCTCACCCATTTCTGGAATATCAATCAGAACGCCATTCTGCAAGAACAATTCATATAAATTGTCGGAAGCCAAAGAAAGAATTGTAAAAACATCTGTTGGTTTCCTGTCAAATGTAAGCGTTCCTGCATCAATGCGGGACAATAGCAATAACGATTCTTCTAAATGCGTGAGTCGGTTTAGCTGTCGTTCAATATCCTTGATATTGGCGTGCATTTTACAAGCCATAGAGGTATGCCCTTGTGGCATTTCTGCGGTACGAAAATCACCCAAATGTTCTTTCGCCATTTGGACAATTAAGGAAATACACGTAATCGGTGTTTTCAGCTGATGAGCAATATTGGAAAGATTTTCTGCAAAATTGTTTCGTGCTGCCAGGGCTTCTTCCCTTGTCTGGTAAAGTTCCGTTACCGTTTTATATATTTCATCTTGCAGTTTTGAAAATTCATCGTCGGAAGATTCAAAAACCAATCCCTGAACGCCTGTATTTATTTTTTCCAAATATCCTGTCAATGCTTGGATGCGGGCATCCGATTTCTTATGCCAATACCAGAAAGAGAAAAGGAACAGTATACCGCCTGCAAAAAAAACGAAAATGGCAATCCAAAGGACTGTCGTATCCGTAATCCCTAAATTTGATGGATCATAACCAAAGTTTGATAATATATTTTTGTCTGTCATATAAAAATCCTGTGTTTTCAATACTTCCAAAACAGCCTGTCGGGAACCTGGATTGTGTTCAATCATGCTGTCACAAAATCCTCCCAATATATGAAAACATACCTGGCGATAGTAAATGGTAAGAAGGTATGTCGCTGCCGCAATAGCAATCAGACTAACCGACAGTACAAACAAAATTGTTATTGTTATATTTGATTTTTTGCTCATCATGTATCCTCCATACGGTAGCCAAAGCTCCGTATTGTTTTTATGCAGGATGGGTGATGGAGTTTTTCTCTAAGCCGTTTCATTGTGACGGTCAACGTATTATCATTGACGTAATTCCCATTATTGTCCCAGATTTGAGTCAGCAGCTGTTCTCTTGTGATAGTTTTTCCCTTATTTTCCATCAAAAGCTGCAAAAGTTGGTATTCTGCTTGGCTGACAGCAATTTCTTCTTTACTGCAAAAGACGGCCGTTTTGTTCTTGTCAATCGAAATAGAACTGCAGGAAAGATACTGGTTTTGTACATTTCCTGCTCTGCGCAGCAGTGCGTGGATACGGGAATGCAGCACTTCAAGTTCAAAAGGTTTTGTCACATAATCATCTGCCCCATATTCAAAGCCGGAAATAATATCACGGGTATCATCTCGGACAGTTAGAAAAATAACCGGCAGTTCTTTCCATTTTGCGCGGATCCATCTGCAAAAGCTGTTTCCCTCACCGTCTGGCATATTCCAATCAATCAGTGCAAGGCTTGGAATATGGTGATCCAATGCCTTCTTTCCGCTTTCCAATGTTCCAAATATAGAAACGGCGTACCCTTTCTGACTCAAATATTCCTTTACAGTCATTGCAATATTTTCATCATCTTCAATATAATAGACTTCCATTATGTTTCCATCTCCTTATGATTTTTTCGACGCAGATCTGCTGGCTTTTCAAAATTAACGAAAAGTAGTCTTTATTATAGTCGGCGAAACAAACTAAATCAATCCTATAAATAAAAAAGCAGTTGATTTTCTGTAAGAGAATTGCCGCCTAAAGGGAACAATGTTGAATTTATAAAAACTTGCTTGCGGTTGCATGAAAATCTGAATGTAGATTAAAAAACAGATGTTCTAAATTGTTATTTTTACGCATTTTTGTGCACGTTTTGCAAAGCGCTTGATGTAGTGGAGCGGAAAAATTATACTATTTATAAGTATTGTCCATATTAACTATTTACCACGCGATCCAAGAAGGAGGAAGTACTACAATGAAAAAAATCTTTACCCAACGTCTTTGCTGCTATATGCTGGTGGCGTTTCTTTTTACGATTTCTGCAATTTTTTCTTTTCAGACAATTGCGAATCAGAAAAACAATACGTCTTCAAGTCATAGTAAACTGGAAGACGTGAAACAAAAGCTGGCGAACAATGAGGAAAATATTCAGCAGCTTACAGAGAATCTCAGCAAAAATAATCTGGCGAAGACAAGAGCGTTTGCAGATATGCTTGCCGCAGACAAATCCATAAACGGCAACATAAGCAAACTCGAAAAAATAAAAGATAGATTGATGATTAGTGAGCTGAACATTATTGATGCAAATGGAATTATTACCTGCAGCACAGTAGATGAATATAATGGTTTTGATATGAGAAGTGGAGAACAGTCCAATGCGTTTATGGCGATTCTGGACAACCCATCGATTGAAATAGTACAGGAGCCTCAGGTGAATGTGGTAAATGGCACTATAATGCAGTATATTGGTGTTGCAAGAACGGATGCCGCTGGATTTGTTCAGGTAGGAATACGGCCGGAAGTTTTAGAAGAGATGCTTGCTGGGACAAAAATTTCTGTTGTATTAAGTGAAATTGATTTTGGTACAAATGGATATGTCTATGCGATTGACGCTGACAGCGGGGAAATTTTGGCGCATCCCAATACGTCCTTGATTGGTACTTTGGCGGTAGATGCTGGATTTTCTTCCAATTTAATAGGAAAGGGAAAAAAGGTTATTGATGGTGTGAAGGGATATTATGTGGCGGAGGAGTTTGAAGGTCAGATTATTGGAACGTTCACACCGGCAAAAGAATATTATGCAGAGCGCAACAATCAGATGATTGTGGTTTCTTTGAGTATGCTGATTATCTTTGGCGTACTGCTGTTTATGATCAATCATTTGGTAGACAGTAGAATTGTGCAGGGCATCCATCGAATTTCAAATGCTATGAAAAAAATTGCAGAGGGGAATTTTGGGATTGTTGTAAATGAACAAGGAAATCCTGAGTTTGTAATGCTTTCGGACAGCATTAATAAAATGGTGGAGGGCATCTGCCAAAGCATCAACCAAAATGAGAAGTTGATAGCACAACAGAAGGAGGATATGGAACAAAACAGATGTTTGATTCAAAATGTGCAAAATGCTTGCAAGGATTTGGATCTGGTATCAGGAGAAACATTGGAGAATGCAGATAATATTTATAATGGAACAGGAGAACAAGAAAAAGCTGTAGCAGATTTGAAGCAGATTATGAATCATCTGACACAGGAATTGAACAACAGTGTGACAACTTCTGCGAATGTGAAAGAGACAGCAGGAATGACTTCAGAAAAACTGCGGCAAACCCAGTCTCAAATGGATCTCCTAAAAGATTCCATGCAAAAGATTAGCGAAATGTCGATGTCCATAGAAAAAATTATTGGTGAAATTAATTCTATCGCACAGCAGACAAATATGCTCTCTTTGAATGCGTCTATTGAAGCTGCAAGAGCTGGGGATATGGGAAAAGGATTTGCTGTTGTGGCAACGCAGGTTGGAGAACTTGCTGCAAGGAGCGCGCAGGCGGCAAAGGAAACAAATAGTTTGATTACCAATTCTATCAATGCAGTTGAGAGTGGAAGAAAAATAACAGATCACACTGTGGAAGCGTTTGAGATTGTTGTGGAAAATATTGAAACTGCAAATCAGGACGTCGAACAAATTACCAATATGGTTCGCCAAAATGTAGAAATTGTGTCTCATGCAGTGAGCCAGATTGACAGAATTTCCAATGTGGTAGAGGAGAATGTACAAATATCTCAAAATACAAAGCAAGTATCTTCTAATATGGCAGAAATAACAGGAAAACTATTAGAAATAGTACAACAGTCATAGCCAAGGAATAAGGTAAAAAAATTGAGCGCGCGGGCGCTCAATTTTTTTACTATAAAGGAAATAGCGAATACAAAAATCATTGAAACAAAAAGCGTAGCTTTTTGCAGATTGAGCGCGCGGGCGCTCAATTTTTTTTAGAGATACTTTAGAGAATTGTATGTTAGATTCAATATTGAATACAATGAAAAACAGGGAGGTTAGTACAAAATATGAGAAAGAAATCTATATTTGCAAAAACTACAGCACTGTTTCTGTCTGCTGCAATAGGAACATCCATGATAGGATGCCAAAGCAATGACCAGTCGATGGAAACAGGTGAACAGGTACAGCAAGATAACAGTACAGAGACCGCAGCCAATGACAGCACCACTTCTGATACGCAACAGAAGGATTATGCAGACAGCAATGGTATGGGACGTTATATGGAAAAAATAGTTTTTGAAACAGATTACGTAATGGGAAAAATACAATTGAAATTGCTCTCTAATGGGAATCCAATGTTTTTGGAGTATTTAACCGATCAGAGATATCAGTCAAAGGATGGCGGTGATACTTGGGAAAAAATAGAGGATGAGGCATTCAGTAAGTGTGTCAAAGAACATTATGCCATGACATCAGCAATATCCAAAGAAGGCGTTATTGCTATGATTCACATGGAGCCAGAAGAGGGACAACAGGACAGCGAGGATATTGATTATAATTATGTGCTGAATATTTACAATACAGACAGCACGATCAAGAATATTTCGATACCATTGTCAGACAGCGATAATTGGATTAATGAATTGACTTTTGGTGATGATGAAACACTTTATGTAAGTATAAACAATGGTTCTGTTTATGAGGTTGATATTGATTCCGGAGAATCCAAAAAACTGACAGATATACCAGAGCGGGCCGAGGTAATGAGCTGTCGTGGCAATATATTGATGTGTGCTGGATATGAAAAGACATATTTGTATGATTTGGAGAACGGCAGCCTCATTGAAGATGAGATTTTAAATGAGTTTATGAAAAAGAATTATGGAGGAGTAAGCTGGTTTGGCGGCGGATATACTGCGTATCCATTTCTAGGAGAGGATAATAGTGTATATATCGCTGGAGAGAAAGGCTTGTACCGACATGTTATCAATGGAAATGCAATGGAACAGGTAATTGATGGCAGTTTGTCTGCCTTTGGCGATCCGTCTCATTATATTATGACGGTGATTGAAAATGACAATCAGGAGTTTTTTGCTGCCTTTAGTGATGGAAAGGTCGTTCGCTTTACATATGATGCGACAGTCTCAGCAGTACCAAGTGAGAAGATTACAATATATAGTTTGAAGGAAGATGATATGGTAAAGCAGGCAATTTCTGCTTATCGCACAGCACATCCTGATATGTATATTGTTTATGAAGTTGGTATGGACAGTGATAGTGTCACAAAGGAAGATGCGCTCAAGAAACTGAATACCAAACTGTTGGGCAGTGAGGGTCCAGATGTTCTAATATTGGATAGTATGAATATTGATACCTATGCAGATAAAGGTGTTTTGATGGATTTGTCAGATATTATATCAGAAGTAGACAAAACAGATGGCTTGTATATGAATCTGATTGATCCATTTTATCGGGATGACAAATTATTTGCGGTTCCATTAGAATTTCGGATTCCATTAATTGGCGGACGTAAGGATATCATAGAACCAGTCACAGAGTATTCATCTTTAGCAGATATGATTGAGACAGCAAGAACAAATAATCCAGATTCTAATTTGATGGCGATTGGCTCAAACTCAGGGATTTTGAAACGGTTTCTGCCTAGCTGTGCACCGTCTTGGAAAACTGCTGACGGACAGGTGAATGAGGAGAAAATTAGAGAATTCCTTCAGCAGACAAAACGAATCATTGATGCGCAGATGAATGGTACACCAGAAGACTATATCAAAAGATATCAGCAGGCGTTGAAAGAGGATGCCAGCCATGAAGATGATGCGTATTTTATGATGATAATGGATACTGTATATATGACAGGAGAAAGTCCGTTTATGATGGGAGAACTTATTGATGCCTATACCTATTTACAGATACTTTCGATACCAAAGGCATCAGGTTTTGAAGATACAATATATAAGAGGGCAGGAGGGCAAATGGATAATATATATCATCCGACTTCTATTGTAGGCATTAATACTGCAACAAAAAACCCAGAACAGGCAAAAGAGATACTCAAGTTGATGCTTGGTACTGATGTGCAAGATAATCCGCATGCGGGGCTGCCAATCAACAAGAAATCAATGGCGAAACAATTTGAATATGATGAGGCAAAGCTTGGTGACGACGGCGGATTATATTATACTTCTTCCACTTTCAAGGATACTGGAAAAAAGATTTCTTTGGTAATATATCCCGCTAAGCAGGAAGATATCAAAAAACTAGAAGACGAGATAGCAAAACTAAATGTGCCTTATCTTCGTGATACTGTATTGGAAGATGCAGTGTTGACAGAAGGAGAAAAGTATTTTAATGGCAATCAGGATTTGGATGCCGCAGTCAAATCAATTATGAACAGTGTGGCAATTTATATGGCAGAATAGAGCCATCTTCCCCTGTGCATAAAAAATCGAGCGCGTTTCGCGCTCGATTTTTTAGAGATATTTTAGAGATGGGTTTGATATGCTTGCTGTATAAAAAAAAAATGATTTTAGGGGCTGAATTCATATATGAAAAGAAGAAAATTGCATAAGGAGCGTTGGGCATTTGCAGCATTTTTAGCTCCAAGTTTGATAGGTGTGCTGATTTTTGTACTGATGCCGTTTGCAGATGTGATAAAGCGTTCTTTCTTTACTGTTATGGCAGGAAAATTTGTGGGAATTGATAATTACAAAAAGATATTTACAAACCAGGCGTTTTTACTTGCGGTCAAAAATACAATTCATTTTGTGGGAGTAGCGATTCCACTGTTGGTAATCATTGGGCTTACAGCAGCGCTTGTGCTGAGCAAAATTAAGGATATCAGCTTGATAAAGAGTCTGTATTTGTTTCCTATGGCAATGCCTACAGCAACAGTGGTAATCGTGTGGCGGATGTTTTTTTATAAACAGGATTTCAGCAGTCTGGTGATTAGCTATTTATGGAAAAATACAGGATATACGATTGTGCTGTGGCTTGCCGGGATAGCGGCAATTCCAAATGAACTGGTGGAGGCGGCAAAAGTCGATGGAGCAGGGAGTTTCAAATGTTTCGTTTATATTAAGCTGCCTTGCCTGAGAGGAAGTGTATATACGATTGTCATATTGTCTTTTTTGAACTCTATGAAAATATACCGTGAAGCATATTTGGTTGCTGGCTCTTATCCTGGACAGGATATTTATTTATTGCAGCATACATTTAATAACTGGTATGTCAATTTGGATTTTGACAAGCTGGCAGCAGCGACGGTGGTTGTGGGATTTGTATTGTTTTTAGTGATTATTTTGTTAAATTTTCTCTGGAAAGAAAATTAATCAACTCTAAGGCGCTGCAAACACCGCCTAAGACTCTTTTGATGAGTAAAAAAAGCTCAAAGAATGACGGAACAAATCAATAATTTAGGGGATTTTTATGGGAATGCTGATAAAAAAGATGGTGCGGATGGCAGTAGCGCTTGTGACAAAATTAATATTTATTGCAGTTGGTGTTGTTATCTGTATGCCGGTTTTTCTGGTTTTGACAGGCTCTGTTATGGGAGATAGTGACTTGCAAGAATGCTTGGCGCCTGTGTTTGAACTTGGACAGGGCTTTGTCACATGGCGGTTGATTCCGCAATATCCTACGGTGGATCATTATATCAGGCTGTTGTTTCAGTCACCGCAATTTTTTATTCTTTTTTGGAATTCGGTGAAGCTGGCAGTGCTGATTTTGGCAGGTCAACTGTTGGTAGGCGTTCCGGCAGCATGGGCATTTGCCGTGTATCAGGTGAGAGGAAAAAATCTTCTTTTTACATTATATATCGTTTTGATGCTTCTGCCGTTTCAGGTAACAATGCTTTCAAGTTATTTAATATTGAATAGACTGGAATTGTTAAATACACATTGGTCCGTAATTTTACCAGCAATTTTTAATACCTTTCCTGTTTTTGTGACCTATGGAGGATTTCGCACGATACCAAAGGCTTTGATAGAGGCAGCGAGAATTGATGGTGCAGGAGAATGCTACATTTTCTTTAAAATTGGGCTGGGAATAGGGAGAAGCGGTATTTTATCTGCATTGGTGCTTGGCTTTCTGGAATATTGGAACATGATAGAGCAGCCGTTTGCATTTTTGGAGGATAAATTTTTATGGCCATTATCGCTATATTTGCCGGAAATCGACTGGACACAGGCAGGCTTTGCGTTTGCAGCGTCGGTTGTGATGCTGATTCCCGCGATTTTCGTATTTGTGATGGGGCAGGATTATTTGGAGCAGGGAATTATTTATTCGGGTTTAAAGGCATAGAAGTATATAATTTTGCTGCATTGTAACAGTTCAGTCTTCAGGCTTCTTGTTACAATGCATTGGCAGAGACGAGAGGGTATTGAGAATGGAATTGGATGAAAAGTTGGTTAGCCGCGAACGCTTAAGAAAATGGTTAAAAATATTTGCTGTGTTCCTTGTGTTGATGTGGATATGTACTATCATATCAAAAAGTATTTATGTTGCACGGCTTCCACGGGTACAGGTACAGACACTGCAAAAAAAATATGTTGAACATATTGTGGAAACGGATGGAATTGTGACGTCAGGCGGCGAGCTGGCTGTCAATGTGCTTCCGGGCCTGCGTGTTTCGAGCATTAAGGTTCAGGAAGGAGATTACGTAGAACAGGGCGTTTTGCTGTTTGACATTGATTTGAATGATTTATCTGAAGCAATCTCAAATAAGGAAGCAGAGCTTAAAAAATTAAAGTATCATCTGTCAGACACTCAGTTTAATCAAATATTGGAGTCGCAAAAAAAGGAAATATCGATTCTCTGGGCACAGGAGGATTATGAGAGTGCAGACAAGGAAACGGCTACAACAGTTGAACGTGCACAAAAGGCGTTGTCAGAGGCTGAAACGGAACTAAATAAACATTTGGGAACGATAGCGCCTTTTACATCGGATAGTGCACGTCAGGAGGCTTGGGACGATTATAATGATTGGAAGAGACAAAATTATGAGATTATAGACAAAATAACAGCAAAGGAACGAGAAATTGCCAGACTGCAAGAGGAACTGGAAAGTCTTATGCAAGAGACAAGCTCGCAAAATAGTCCTCAAATAGAGAATTCAGAGACAACGATTGTAGAAGAAAATGTGTTGTCAGGAAATGTAGGGGAAACAAATACAAATGAGAATGAGGAGGAATCCCAACCCGAAGGAACTGGGGAAGAACCCGTAGAATCCGAAGAAATCAGTGAAGAAAACACAGAGCCGCAAACGGATAATAGTAGTGAAGAAGGCACAGAATCAGAATCGCAAGTGCCTGAAAGTAGTGAAGAAGGCATCCAAAATGAAGAAGAAAGTGAAAGCGGCAGCGAAGCAAATACAGAAACTGCTCAGGAAACAGAGGAAAGCAAAGAACAGAATGAGCAGCAAAAAACAGATTCTATGCAGACAATAGGTGAGGCAAATTCTGATAATAAAGATGCACAAAATACAAAAAAAGAGAAGCTGCAAAAAGCAATTAAAAATGCAAACCAGGAGTTAATTGTATTGAAGGATTTGCTAACGGAGCATGAGAGAGATATGGTTTCTCAGCCAGATTATTCAGCAGAGGAAATGGAGTATGATAGTTGGCAGCAGAAAAAATCTAGTTTAGAAGATGCTGTATGGGCGGCAAAATGCAGTTTGGAAGATGCAAGGTTTGCAAGAGAAAATACACTCCGCCAAAAGATGCGGGCAATTGCGAGTGCGGAAGTTTTGAGTCCAGCGGACTCTACAGCGTCAATCTATGCCTTAGAAATCGGACAATTACAGTCTCAGATTGATGATTTAAAATCTCTGAAAAAGAAAAATGGCGAAATTCTTGCGCAAAAGAATGGTTTTGTATCAAAAATTCAAATTCAGGTAGGGGGACGGACGACGGATACAGCAGCGTTGCTGCTGACAGATGCGGACGCACCTTGCCAGTTTAAATTTAGCATTACTAATGAACAAGGAAAATATTTGAAATTGGGCGACAGTGTTGAGCTGAAAATCGATGGAACAAGTATGACAGGCAGCGCCGAGTTGGAAGCGACAGTGGATTATCTGACAGAAGGGGCAGCAGGCGGATATGATATTATTTGCCGACTGCCTGAAAAAACCGGACAGCCTGGAGCGGGTGGAAGTGTTTACAAAGCAATTCAGGGAGAACTGCACAATTCAATTATTCCAATAGAAGCGCTTTACGACGAAAAGGGTGTGTATTATATTTATACATTAAATGAAAAAACAGGTATTTTGGGTAAGGAATTTTATGTTGAAAAAATTAAAGTACGAGTTGCAGATCAGAATGATATGTTTGCAGCATTACAGCCAGGAACCGTAGGGAGCGATACACAGATTGTTACGTTTTGTTCGGAGCAGCTAAAGCAAGGGGCAAGCGTGAGATTGGTAGAGTAATATAAATAAAACGAGGTCCTTGCCGCGTCTTTCATTGTCGGATTGGAGATTTCTGTTTTCATGGGATATCCCTTTCTAACGATTCATAGTTGCGTCATTTATTGATCCTGTTACCTTGCAGAACAAGGGGGAATTACCTTTGATTTCAGCAAATGGACACTGACTGTATATGAGCGTCTTATGACCAATAATCAGATATGGGGTGGTTTAAAAAATGCAGCTATCTATTCCGTAGTATTTACTTTTGTTTCGGTTCTGATTACCATACTGGCTGCTTACCATGATCTTGTTGACAGTATCGGCAAAGAACAGATTAAGACCGTCACAGAATTAGCGTATGCCGAGGTAATCAGCTATAATAAAAAGAACCTTGAGAGGGAGCTTCAGAACGAGAGCCGACAGCATAACAGGCAACAGAGCAGGATTAAGGTTACTTTTCACGGGGTAGGGAAATATAATTGAATATATATATGCACTGTGGCTTTGATAATAGATCGGGTCACAGTGCTTTTTGTTGTAAAGTAGTGGCTTTTTGAAAATTGTACCACTATTCTATTGGTGCTGTAATAGTGGCGTATTATAACTTTCTTACCACTATTAGGTACAAAAATGGCATCTATCATTAAAAAACTCAACAAACAGACAGGAATCACCTATGTTTATGAATCAGAATCTTACTGGGACAAGGATAAGAAACAGCCGCGCTCAAAGAGAAAGCTGATCGGTAAGATCGATGAGGAAACAGGTGAGATCGTCCCCACAGGAACAAGAGGAAAACCCGGGAAAAGAGAAACCTCATGCACCCCGGAAAATATCCCTGATGCCAGGGAACTGGAAGCTCTCTGCATTAAAAAAGCAGGTCATGGAGCTTACCTTATCAGACATTTTATAAAGAACTCAATGCGGCAAAGAAAGAGAAGCGGGCAGCGTGCATCAGGTAAGGCAGAAAGATAAGGGGGCGAGATAAAATTGTCTTGCATAGAAATAGAAAAAGGCGCTTGTTTCCGGTCAGGGTAAAGACCATGAATCACAGGAAAATTTAAAAAATAGCCAGAGGGAGATGTAAGAGCATGAAACATAATTTTACCGTGGAAGAAGTAAATATTATGTGCATATTTGCAGGAGAGAGCAGAAGTGAGGTCATAGAGGATATAGAAAAAGAGCCTTGCTGTATCTTGATGATCCGGATATGGAGGAACTGCCCAATAGGATAATCGGAAAGCTGCGGAACATGAAAGATGAAGAATTTGAATGGCCTGAACTGATTGAAGCAGATTAAAATGTAGCGGAAACAGGCTTCCTTCCCACTTTTAATGTGGGAATGGAAAAGTCTGTTTTTTTGTACTTCCAACTTTGATAATTTAATATATTTTCTTTGTTTTTCCGTTTTTAGGCATTATACAGCATATAGCATACCATAAAATTAATTACAAGTCTACTCTTTTTTTCCTTTTCTGCTAAACTTTTTTTATCCGGGTAATAAATAAAATACAAGGAGGAGACTCATGAAAGGTAAACAAACAGAAAAGGAGTATACAACACACGGCATATTAAGTAATTTGGGGTTTATGTTCAAAGAACAATGGACATTTGAAAAAAGACCGGTATTTGTATGGCTCTTTCGTATTTTGTCGGATTTAGTTGTTTCGTTATTAGGTATTTATTTTCCGAAAGTTGTATTAGATTCCATAGGAAAGTCCATATCCAGTAGTGAATTTTTATTTCGTATTGCTGGTTTAAGTGTAGTGTTGATGATTTCCCAGTATATAAGCTTTTTTTCTGAACAAAGTGTAATTATTGGAGCAATTCGAATCTTAAATATGCGTTTTTACATAGGCAAAGACTGGAAAACTTTGGACATGGATTATGGCATTGCAATGTCTAAAGAGGGAAAGATGAAGATTGAAAAGGCACATAGTTCCATAAACAGGAATGTGTATGTCAATATGGCATCTTATTATATTAATCTTGTTGAGTTTCTAAAAAGCATATTGGGACTCATCTTGTTTAGCACGGTTATTGTACTATTGAATCCTATTGTTATATTAGTTCTGCTTGTTACATATCTGATAGATGGTATTGTCTCGATCAGAACACAAAAATGGGAAATTCGTGCAAAAGAAGAGAGAGCCGTTGTAAACCGACGCCTTGGTTATGTGTTGGATGATATCAGCAATTCACTTATGGCAAAAGATATAAAGATTTATAAAATGAAGAACTGGATCAATGCAAATACAAGCAAATACATCAATGAGTCCAGGCAGCTGGAACAGAGGGTACAGAGAAAATTTACCAGCCGGAAGTTGATGGAAGTGGTATTGATTTTTGCACGTAATGGAGGTGCATATCTCTATTTAATATGGAAAATGTTCCATTCGGATATGACAATCGGAGATTTTACGCTGTATTTTGGAGCAATCACAGGGTTTGGTCAATGGTTGAGCCAGATCGTAGATAGAATCAGAAGTTTATCAAATGCTAATTATCGTGTGGATGATTATCGCTATTTAGCTGAGATGAAGGATCATATGAGGAGAGAGGGCGGTGCTGCAATCCCAAATGTGAAAGCTCCATGCGAGTTACGATTTGAGGATGTAAGTTTTCAATACGAAGGCAGTGAACATGTCACCCTGAATCATATCAATTTAACAATACATAAAGGCGAGAAACTCGCAGTTGTAGGTAATAACGGTGCGGGTAAAACTACCCTGATCAAGCTGGCCTGTGGTTTGCTGGAACCGACATCCGGAAGGATTCTGTTCAATGGAATTGATATCCGTGAATTCAATCGTGACGATTATTACGAGCTGATTAGCGTATCATTCCAGAATGTTTGTCTTCTTCCAATGAGTATAGCAATGAACATTGGATGCGGCAAAAGTGGCATAGACAATGAAGCATCACATTATGAAAAAATAAATAATGCAATTACTTTGTCCGGACTGAAAGAAAAAATTGTATCCTTACCAAATGGTGTGGCTACAGAATTAGTGCCGTCTGTTGTTGAGGGTGGAATTAATCTATCCGGTGGAGAAGCCCAGAAGTTAATGCTGGCACGTGCGATTTATAAAGAAGCTCCTTTGATTATACTGGATGAGCCAACTGCTGCATTAGATCCGATTGCAGAACAGGAGATGTATTTAAAATATAATGACTTGACAACAGATCGTACTGCTATCTATATTTCACATCGATTGTCTTCTACCAGATTTTGTGACCGAATTATACTTCTGGATCATGGAACAATAGCTGAAACCGGAAGCCATGAGGAATTAATGAAGTTATCAGGTAAATATAAAAAACTATTTGAAACACAAAGTCAATATTATATAAATGATATTGGAGGGCTGGAGGCATGAAAAGGAAAAAAAGGCTAAACGGTATTTTTTTAGAAAACATAAACCTAATCAAACGAGCGCTGTCCATTATATCAGAACTAACGCCACATAGGCTGACAATCAATATAATAAAAGCAGTAACTGATTCACTGACTCCTTATATTGCAATTTTTATGTCTGCTCTTATTATTGATGAATTAGCAGAAGAGAGAAATCTCTCAGTACTGATTCAGTATGTACTTATTACAACGGGAGGAACACTGTTTTTTCACATCATATCCGCAATACTGCAACAAAAGATCGTGATTTTAAATGGCGTATTTCATCAAGAATTAAAAAGATACTTGAACAACATCAAACTAAATCTGGATTACGAAAAAATGGAGGAACCAAAGTATAATGAGCTGCATTCCAGAATAGTAGGTTCTATGTTTATGACAAATGGAGGTATTACAAGTGTAACAGAATTAATTACAAGTTTGATTACCAGTAGTATTTCCTGTATCATAGCAGTTCTTATTATTGCAAGAGTGTTTGCGAAAACATCGGGTGAAGCCAACCCATTATCTTCTTTTGGAATCGGAGTGCTGTATGCTATTGTTGTTATTGGATGCATTGCCATAACAGTAAGAAACTCTAGGAAAGAAAGCAAAGAAGAATTCGGTCTTTATCAAAACTGTGCCACGAACCGTTATATTGATTATTATCATTTTAATTATATGGAAGATGATAAGGCAGCAAAAGATATACGTATCTTTCATCAAAGGGATTTAATCATTGATGAAATTCGAAATAAAGCACGTAAACCATGGATGAATATTTTAATTAAAAGATCCAGATTGTATCAAGTGTATTTTGGAACTAATGCGATTATTTCAACATTTATTGGAGGACTTACTTATATTGTCATTGGATTAAGAGCTCTTAAGGGCCATATCAGTTTAGGTAATGTATCGCAAAGTTACTCATCGATTGTAATTCTGGTTTCATCAATACAGAATTTTTTTGTCTCTATGTCACAAATCATCAGTAATAATGAGTATTTGAAAATTCTGTATGAATATATCGATCTTGCGGGAGTATCTTCACAAGGAGAAATTATCCCGAAAGAGCAGCGTGATTGGACGATTGAGTTTCATAATGTGAGTTTTAAGTATCCTTCATCGGAGGAATATGCATTAAGAAATGTATCTTTTAAGATCTCATCAAACAGTCAGACTGCTATTGTAGGAGTAAATGGGTCCGGTAAGACGACAATGATCAAATTGTTATGCGGATTTTACAAACCACAAGAAGGATATATCACTTTAAATGAAATTAAAATTCAAGATTATGACAGGGATGCATACCTTGATTTGTTTTCTGTTGTATTTCAGGATTTCAAAATTTTTGCATTTCCAATAGGCGAAAATGTTGCTGCATCTGTTGAGTATGATGAAAGAAAAGTATGGCAGGCTTTAAAGACAGCAGGACTTGATAACAAAACGAGAAGTTTATCAAATCAATTGAATCATTACATATATAAAAATGTTGATATGGATGGTACGGATATATCTGGAGGGGAAGAACAAAAGCTTGCAATTGCAAGAGCGTTTTACAAGGACGCACCATTTATAATATTTGATGAACCAACAGCAGCGCTTGATCCGGTTGCGGAAGCCGAAATTTATACAAAATTCAAACAGATTGTCGGGGACAAGGCTGCTGTGTTTATTTCCCATAGACTTTCATCCTGTAGATTCTGTGAAAGAATTTTCGTTTTTGATAAGGGAAAGATTGTTCAGAAAGGAACTCATGACGAGCTTTTACAAAATAATAATGGAAAGTATTTTGAACTGTGGAACGCCCAGGCACAATACTATCAATAATGTGATGGAAGCAGCAATAAATTTGTTAGCAAATTGTGAATTGATTGCAATTAAGTTTTGGTGCTGTGGCAGTTGCAGTTCATGCATCTGCGAAGCGTATGCGGAATCTGACAGTAGCGGAAACAATCAATGAATTGTAAGGAAATAGAAAAAAGAAAATCTGCGGTATGAAAACAAGAAAAATCATACCGCAGAGATATTTTTTTACATCATTATTATACTAGGAGGAGTTGTTATGTGGCATAAATCCATTTTTGTATTGCTGCTTCTATTGATATTGCTGACAAGCCTTACAGGATGTGGTATGGAATTAGCCCGTGGCATGCTCAGGAAATATGAAGATAATGTGGATGGATTTGTGGCTTTAATATTCTTTGATATATGATCCAAAACGGAATGCTGGCAATAATATGGTCATGAAAATAAACAGAAGAGTAGTCTTACAGCTCCTGTAAGACTACTCTTCTGTTTTGGAGCTAAGAAACTAAAAATGGTTATTTTCCGATAGCCCCGTTTATCCTTCGATAGGGATATACTTGCTTTGTTCGATTGCTGGTTTTGTTTCTTTTTTGGGAATGGCAACTTTTAGGATACCATCTTCAAATTTTGCCTTAATATCCTCCTGCAAAACATCTTCACCGACATAAAAGCTTCTGCTGCATGTTCCATAATATCTCTCACGGCGGATATATTTTCCTGTTTCATCTTTCTGATCATTATCCTGTCTGGATTCAGCATTGATAGTTAGGTATCCGTTTTTCAGCTCTGCCTTGACATTCTCTTTCTTGTAGCCAGGAAGATCAATATCCAATTCATATCCAGTATCACTTTCTCTGATATCTGTTTTCATAGCTGCTACGGATGGGGTATTGTATCTTGCAAGGGCCCTTGCCGGACGTGCAAAATCATCAAAAAAGTCATCAAATAAGTTTTCTCCAAAAATACTAGGCATTAACATAAACAATTCCTCCTTTTTAAAAACGCTACGTGATAGCACTAAAGATTGTCGCCTGCGACATTACTATCCAGCAGAAATAATTACTGCTATTGTTTTATTTGTTCTATATATGTTATAGCATTGTTATTAGCACTCGTCAATAGAGAGTGCTAATAGTTTATTAATTATTAATAATTACGCTAAAAGCAACCAATTGTTGACAAAATTCCAAGAAAGGTTGGTGGCAGGCAACCGCTAACACTCCCTAAAATAGTATTATACTTTTGAAGTCTCGTTATTCCTGAGATTGTGAGAGTACATACTAAAAATGAAACGATGAAACAGGAGGGGATTAGCGTATGCAAATCAAATATCAAAAAACAGAAATTCTTTAACAGGCCAGTTCTTTTTATTATGGGGACATTTATGCTTATATGGTGTTGTACTGGATTTATGACAAAAATAAATGCTGACACACATAGTATTATTTACACATTTTTAGATTTTATAGAAAGTGCTTCACCGCTTTTTTTAATTTTTATTTATTTCAGGTAGAAGATGCAGAATTTTCTGTACAGACGTTTGCAGTTACCTTTTGTATGAGGCAGAATCGTGTGCAAAAATAGAGTAAGAGCATTGTGCTTTAGTTGGCTGTGTGCTATCATTTTAATGTCGTAAACAGCGATAAATCAACATTTATGGAGGTTTAAAACCAATGAAAATGTATGATTGTGGTTTTACCAAGGAAAGTAATTGGTTTAGATATCGTGCTGCAGCAATTATTATAGAAAATGATTGTGTACTTTTTGCAGGAAATGAGAAGGAAAATTACTTATATTCCATTGGTGGCGGTGTCCATATGGGCGAAACTGCTGAGGCTGCGGTTCTTCGCGAAGTTTTCGAAGAAACAGGTGTTCATTATGAGATAGACCATTTAGCAGTCATTCATGAGAATTTTTTTAATGAGAATAGTGGAACATTAAAGGGGTTAAATTGCCATGAAATAAGTTTCTATTTTCTAATGAAATCAAGAGGAACAAAAAAACTTCACAGCAATAGTACAACTTATGGAGTGAAAGAAGAAATGCACTGGATACCGATAAAGGATTTAGACCAATACAAGGCATTTCCAAGTTTTATGAAAGATTATCTTAGTAAAGAGCATTATGGAATAGAGCACATAGTAACGGATGAAAGAAAATGACAAAAAATTCTTGTTTATCTACCAACTGTCTTAACGTTTCCTAGCTTATTCCCACAACCTTATCCAATAGCATTGTGGAATTCCGCTTCGCCTCCCTTGTGGCGTGTGCATAGACATTCATGGTTGTGCTTATGTCCGAATGCTCTAAAAGCTTCTGCACATCTTTTGGCTGCGCCCCGTTTGATAACAGGTTTGTTGTGTAGGTGTGTCCTTACGGTATAATTTGCATAGATTTATAACGAATTACGCAAACTAAGGGTAAAAACCGGAAATGAAATAAGCGCCGGAAGGCCTGAAAAATCAAGAATTGAAGGCTTATGAAGAGATATAAAAGATATGGTAAAAATACTATTCGTCTGCCACGGCAGCACGGCGGATAGTCGGGAATTGGCGGCACTTGTGGGGCAAAACGGGGCAAATCACGGCATTTGGTTTTACTTTCTTAAGATGCCTGCTGCGGTTCTGCAAAAAGGCATTTCTCCAAAAGCATCTCTTTGCAGTCAGAATAGCCGAGTAAGTAGGCGAGCATTCCAAACTGGGATTGATAGGTGCAATTCTACTCTTATTTATGTTGCCCAATCATAAGGTGAATAGTTGAGATGATTTTATGTGTAAGACAGAATGGATACGCTGTCCTGTTTGTGGAAATAAGACAAGACTACAGATACGGAACTAAAAAATTTTCCGCTTTACTGTCCGAAGTGTAAGCAGGAAACACTAATTGAAGCAAGGAATTTACAAATAACAGTCATCGTAGAGCCAGACGCATAAGACGCAGAGCCGATGAACTTGTGAAATAAAATCACAGTTCGTTGGCTCTATTTTATTTCATAAGATTTTAAGGCAAACGCCCACCATATAAAAAAACGGCGTGTGGTGGGCAGTTATCTATCTGCTCATGCAACGCAGATTTTCAGGAATGGATTTATATACCAGCCAAAGCAGACGGTCCATTCCGCCTTGAAAAAGATGGTAGAAGACGGCTTAATTGAAGTTGGGGATTACAACGGCAGACGTCATAAGTATGTCACGCTGACAGAAAAAGGCGAAGCGTTTTCCAGAAAAACGGTTGATCTGGTTCTTGCGGAAGAAATTGCAGCCTTTGAGGATATGGATGTCTCGGAGAGAGAACTTGCAATGAAATTACTCGCGAAATACTCGGACAGCCTGTCACGGCGAATGAGTAAGTTCAGATAGGAGTTATTATGGAAAAGAATTTAACGCAGGGAAGTATTAAAAAACACTATTTTAAGTATCTTGGTGCCGCCTTTGGAGGCTCCATGATCTCCTGTATATACGGGCTGGTGGACGTTGCCGTAGTTGGCCAGTATCAGGGTCCGCAGGGTACGGCGGCTTTGTCTATTGTAGCGCCGATCTGGACAATTTTGTACAGTCTGGGAATTTTGACCGGCAGCGGAGGTTCTGTCAAATATACATATTACAAGGCACAGGGGAAGACCGACGAGGCAAACGCTTGCTTTACCTTGTCCTTGAGCCTTACTTCGGCCATAGCGGTAGTCTGCTGGATCGGACTCACTGTTTTTGACGATCAGCTGCTCCGTCTGTTTGGTGCGGATGATATTCTTCTGCCATTGGCAAAGACATATCTTCGCCCGATTCAGTTTGTGATTCCGGCATATCCGTTCACGCAAATGCTCGCCGCTTACCTGAGAAACGATAATGCGCCGGGGTTTGCGGCCTTTGCGACTTTGTGCGGCGGATGCTTCAATATTTTCGGAGATCTGTATTTTGTGTTTGGGCTGGACATGGGGATATTTGGCGCAGGCCTTGCGACTGCGATTGGCGTGACACTGACGATTGCGGTTATGGTCTCCCATTTCTTCAGCAGGAAAAATGCACTCAGGCTGTCCCGTGTACATGACTGTATTCATAAGGCAAAGGAGCTGGTGTTCAATGGCTGCTCTACCTTTGTTTCAGAAATAGCGATGGGGATTATTGCAATGCTGTTTAACCGTCAGATTATGAATTATCTGGGTTCAGATGCGCTGGCGGTATTTGGGGTTATTGTCCAGATCTCCGGTCTTGTCCAATGTTTTACTTATGCTGTGGGACAGGCGGCACAGCCAATTATCTCTGAAAACTACAGCGTGTATCATTGGGGGCGCATCAGGGAAACGCGGAAATATTCCTTATGGACAGTTGCAGTCTTCGGTGTTTTATGGACAGCAGCAGTACTTTTGTTCCCCGAAACTTTTGTCAACGTATTCATGTCCCCGACAGACAGCGTACTGCAGATTGCTTCCGGTATTATGCGGATTTATGGCCTCGCGTATCTGCTTTTGCCGCTGAACATTTTCGCAACCTATTATTTCCAGTCCGTGATGCAGTCGAAAACCGCATTGATTATTTCTATGGCGCGGGGCATGGTTCTCTGCGGTGTATTAGTGTTTGTGCTTCCGGCGCTGTTTGGCGCAAAACTTCTATGGTGGGTTATGCCGGTTACAGAGTTCGCAGTCGCAATCTATACGATTTTGTGTATGGTAAAAAGTAACAGAAGCCTTAAGGAACTGTTTCTGGCAGCGGGGCAAACTTTTAAGGGCGGTTTTCCATTTGCCGTCCCTGAGGGCAGACTATACAGAATAATTGTCAAAGATTTGGGATATTGTGAAAAAGAGAATGTTGACAAACGAACAGTGTTCACTTAAAATGGAATTATTATGAACACTGTTCGTTTGGAGGGGGAAATGGCAAAAAAAGGACTTACAAAGGAAATTATCGTTAACGCAGCATTAGAGCAAATTGAGAAAAATGGACTGTCCGCCTTTTCCCTGCGCAATCTGGCGGCATCCTTGGGGGTACAGGTCTCATCATTGTATAATCATATTGAAGGCCAGAGTGATTTGCTGGCTGAGGTTGGCATTTGTGCTGTCAATATGCTAACTGGGATGGAAGAGGCAGCAATTGCAGATAAGCTGCGGGACGAAGCGCTGTTTTCGCTTGCGAATGCATATCGCCGGTTTGCCGGAGAGCATACAGAGCTTTACCGTATTATCATGGGCGTGCACACACTTGACATTCCGTTGTTGGAATCGGAGGCAGAAAAGATCGTAAAGCCAATCCTGCGTGTTATTTCCGATTATGGAATAGAAGGAAACCGGCAGATTCATTATCAACGCTTGTTAAGGAGTGTCATGCACGGATTCTTTGCACATGAGAATAGCGGCGGTTTTTCTGTTTCTGACATTGATAAGGATGCCAGTTACCGATTTTCCATTGAATGTGTTGCTATTCGGATGAAAGCAGAGGAGGATGTTATCCATGAAAACAGATAATACGGAGCTTTTTGAATATATGCCGGTTTCAAAGGCAGTTATAACGCTGATTATCCCCACGGTTATCAGCCAAATCATAACAGTCATTTATAATATGGCAGATACTTTTTTCATCGGTCAGATGAACGATCCGAATCAGGTGGCGGCTGCGACGCTGGCAATGCCGCCCTTTGTCATGCTTACGGGAATTGCAAATTTGTTTGGAATAGGGGGTTCCAGCCTGATTTCGCGGAGTCTTGGAACCGGAGACAGGGAAAAAGCCAAAGAATGTGCTGCTTTCAGCATATGGAGCGCCGCTGCTGCTTCCTTTTTGTATGGCATTATCATGTATCTGATACGTCCGGTTATCTTCCCGCTGCTTGGCACGGACGCGAATACATATGGTTATTGTTCCAACTATGTACTATGGACGATTACGATTGGCGGGATCCCCACTGTGCTGAATGCGTGTCTGGCACACCTTGTCCGGGCAGAAGGGTATTCAAGAGAAGCCAGTTTTGGTGTGGCGTTAGGTGGGATTTTGAATATTATTTTTGATCCGATTTTGATCTTCCCGCTAAAACTTGGTGTGACAGGGGCTGCCATTGCCACCATGCTTTCCAATGTGATTGCTATGACGTATTTTGTTTTTCTTTTGCGGAAAAACACAGAACGGACGGTCATCAAATTTTCTTTGCGGGATTATTCCCTGCAGCAGGGGATTCCAAAGGAAATACTGTTTGTTGGTTTTCCCAGTTTTGTAATGATGCTGATGGGGGTTTTTTCAAATACGGTGCTTAACAGGATCGTGGTTTCATACTCCAATCAGGCGATAGCAGGTATGGGGATTGCGAAAAAGATTGACATGCTTGCATTTGCCATTGCAAACGGAATGACACAGGGGGTACTTCCGCTGATTGGCTATACTTATGCCGCAAACAAATGGAAGCGTATGCGTGCTGTGATTAAAACGGCATTTATATACAGTGTGGCTGTTGCTCTTGCAGGGGCAGTATTGCTGTTTGTCTGCGCAGTTCCGGTGGTAAAAGGATTTATTGACGATAAAGAGACGGTTGCATACGGTCAGCATTTTCTCAGGATTATCTGTGTTACCTGCCCGGCAGTTTCTGTAACGATGATGATAATATCTGTTTTTCAGGCTACCGGGCAAAAAACGAGACCGATGATTCTGTCATTACTGCGTAAGGGCGGGCTGGATATTCCCTTTATGTTCCTTATGAATGCGGTGTCTGGCGCAGACGGCATACCGTGGGCAACTCCGATCGCGGACAGCCTTGCGATGGGGATGGCACTGGTTTTGTTTATTCCATATAGAAAACAGCTAAAGGAAACGATTGCTTATGACTGCCACTGCCGGAACATGGGAACAGGGAGATGAAGAAGCCTATTCCCTTTTATTCACATACTGCTTCAGGAGAACTGCTGACACCGCCGATAGAATCCGTGCAAAAACCGTGCTCCACCAGATCATGATCTGCCCGCCGAATAAAGGCGGCAGAATAAGAATAAGCACAAACATAAACATAAACAGCGGTTCCATAAAAGTCAGGATGTAGGAGAATACACTTTTTCTGTCGCGTAAAAACTTGCGGTTGTGATACGGAGAACTGCAACAAAGGGAACGGAAACCAAAAAGACAGGCATTATTTTGGCAATTTCCGCATTCACGACATCCGATGAGCCGAGGCTTCCCTTTGTCAGATACATGATGATACAGCTAACCAGGGACAGGAACAAAGCAAATACATAGCGATCTGCAAAGCGGTTATAGAAAATATTGAGAAAAATTATACAGGAGTGTATACATTTGATAATGATGGAAACTGTTTGAAAAAACGGTTTCCCTATATACGTGTTTGGTAAAGTGAATATGTGTAATAGATATTACAATAAATATATAAGTGTAACATTGCTTTAGCTTTTGGCTTTTGTAAATGGTAGAGAAATATTAAATGTGCATCCACCTCCGGAAGTATCAAATAGCTGTATTTTTCCCTCGAGTTTATTAACTAATTCATTTGCAATACTGAGTCCAAGTCCAAAATGCGATTTATCTGTGTGGGATTTGTCTACGCAAAAAAAAGCGGTCAAAAATGTAAGGTTTGTCTTCATCAGAGATTCCCTGTCCGTGGTCAATGATAGATATATTTATATCTTTGTGAGAAAGAGATGCTTTGATGAAGCAAGATCAGATGGAATATGGTTCCGTTTTTGTCAACGATAATAGCTGGTATTCCCCAATACTTATCATGGTAAATACCGGAAAAGGTTAAAATTCCGTTTTGTGTTGTAGAGGATGTTTGATTTAAACCTATGGTAGATTCAGAGTTTGACTTTTCTACAAATGTTTCCAATAGAAGGGTTATGTCTGTTGGAAATAGGGAATTGCCTTGATAAATTACGTTCCCTTGTGCGTCTGCTAGTAAGGCGAAAATAGAATGCTTATTTTCATAAGGTTTAATAATTGTCTGAGGATTTTTTTCTGGATTTTCTAATTCATAAATCATCAGCGTAGAAAGCCGTTGAAAAAACACTGTCGTTTCGCTGTTTATTATCAATGGAATTAATACACAGTATACCGATAATGGCTGTTATGACAAGCATAATGGAACTGATAAAGATAATATATAGTTTTTTGTATAAATTATCCAGCATTTTTAATCTCCAGTCTGTAGCCTGAGCCGTAAATTGTTTTTATTTCACAAATGCTCCCTATTTCCTTTAACCTTTTTCGAAGAAATGAAATATAATTATCGATGTTTCCGGGTACGATATTTGTATCAGTTCCCCATATTTTGTATATTAACTGTTCTCTGGAAATAAGAGTTTGGGGATGATTCATAAAGGCAGATAATACTTTTGACTCTTTTGCGGTTAAAAGCAGTGATTTTTTTCCACATGTTAAAATGCGTTCATTTTGATTGAAAGATAAATCAGAAAAGCATAGGAGCATTTCCTGTTTGATTTCAGCGGGACGTCTGGTTAATGCCCTAATACGGGCAAGTAATTCTGGAATATGAAAAGGTTTTACCAGATAGTAATCTGCACCATTGTCTAGTCCCTCTATCCGGTCATTTAGTTCTGACATTCCTGTAATGATAATAACAGGGATTGAGATTTGTTTCCGGCGCATTGCTTTTATAATTGTCAATCCGTCAATGATAGGAAGCATACGGTCAATAACAGCCAGATCATAGCAGTAATCCATATTCAATGCATAAAGCATCCCGGTTTCCCCGTCATTGCAGTAGTCAACGACATACCCTGCTTTTTGTAGTTCGTCCTGTATTGAGCCACAAAGATGTAAATCATCTTCAAGCAATAGTATTTTCATAATATCAAATCCTTTTCTGTTTGTATCCCATTTTAGTATAACAGATAATTCTATAAAAATCCTATAAAAAGAGATGTATTTATTTGCTTTGCTTATAGGATTTTTTTAGGACTTTGCTGTTAATATAAATTTACAAAATACAAAAAGAAAGGAAATGTTGATTATGAAAAAACAAACAATTTTGAAATGTCTGGTTATTGGTGTGTGTATTATCTTTAGTCGGATGCGGAACGAAGCAGGCAGAAGTACAGTGGGAGAAAGATATGACTGTAACAGAGCAGTATCAAAATGATATGCCTGACACAGAAGATATGTCATTAAATAGGGATGAAAAGGATAGTACTGCTCCCAAGACAAATGAGGCGAATGGCAATGATAATACAGAACAGCCTATGCCGAATGACAATGGTAATACAGAACAACCTATAGCGAATAAAGATGCTTCAGCGGAGAAACAGAATAATACTACAGCAAATAATATGGGTGGAAAAGTGGATGCAGGCAGTCCGTATTCGTCAGCGGCTATGACAGGGAGCGTTGTGGAATTTTCGGATGGCAGCTGTACAGTAAGTGCTAACATAACAGAAGAAGATGGAAAAGCCTGCGTAAGTGCCGCACCCGGATACGAAAGTGAGGATACAAATGTAGTGGTGACATATCATGTAACAGCTACAAAAGTTATCATATGCCATAGAACAGCTTGAACAGCAGGAGGTGTTGGTTTTGAGATTCTATCAGCTTGCCTTCTGGTATTTATGTCGAAAGAAGTCTAAGACTTTTATTTTGCTTTTGGTATTGCTGTTCATAAATAGCATGATTTTGAGTTCTTACATGATTTTGCATGCCACAGAAGATTCTCGGATAACGATACAGGGAAAGATGGGAACCAAGGTAGTACTGGAAGTGAAGGAGAAAAATCAGTTTATTACAGAAAATGAGATTAGAGCAATTCGAAATCTTGATGAAGTGATATATGTCAACCGTCTGACCAGCAACGCTGTTAATTTTAATCCTGTTACAAACAGTGATTCCGAGGAAGAAAATAACTGGAAGGTAACACTGCTGTCCTATGATGATCTGGAGCGTGACAGTGCTTTTAGTGATTTAAGATATCGCTTGATGAAGGGGAATATGATTACGGAGGACTCTGAAGTTTTTTTACAAGCAAGGGATGAAGTGCTATAATAAAGTTATAACGGGAATGGCTAATGAGATATAATCAAAATCATAAGAAAAGAGGTACTTATTATGCCCCCAAACAAGTCCCCGAATTTAAAAAGACGCATGGTTTATAATTTACTGTTCCATGCGCCTTTACCAACGCATCTGCAGATGCGTGTTATTTTGATATTAAATTGTTTGCTGATTATGTTAATTGCATAATCTCAGATTCAATCTCCTTTAATTCGTCAAATGACAATAACGGAACACAATCTGCAATATCTTCAAGTGTCATTTTTCTTTTTTTTATTTGCCTTTCTGCTGTTCCTCCCGCTTCATCATGCCCTTCGCTCTTAATAAAGGGTTATTCTGTTCTTCATCAAACAAACTCATCATAATTGTTACAACCTCCTTTATTGCCATTATAAAACAATTACCTGTGTTGCCTTCTCGATTACTGTACAGAGCAATTCAATATAGATAATATTTCAATTTAGGAAACATTTTTATTTTATTTCGAAATTGGTATCTCCAGTGTCTCAACTTTTTCATTTTCATACGATGTCAAAACAATTAGCGCAGCCATCTCATCAATATCGAGAACTCGGGCAAAACCCGCTATTTGATACGCACTTGACTTGCTGCTATCTGTATATCCCAATCTGCCGGGATTCGTTAAGTATGGAATTCTTGTTCCGTCTTTTAATACCACTCCCTTGACTTCGGGAATGCCAAGATCATCTTCTTTTTCTATCGGAGCCGCACTGACAGAATAATTCACTTTGATGGAAATCGGTGAGATATTGATATCCTCCATCGTGAAACCCGTTCCTTCCACTTTCTGTCCTACCTTAATATTTTGAGTCGAACTGACATCAGAAAGGTTTATTTCAAAATTCCAGTTCCCATCCACTGCAGGAGTAAACGTTCCTTTTGAGAATGTTCCCAAATTTTTGAATTCAACGTGCAGTGTCTTGCCGAGAAATGAGTCGTTCTTGTCCACAATACTTGCCCGAATCATGTATTCCATATTTCCATTATCATCCGTATAATGAGAGATAACACTTCCATCTTCATAACTTTCTATAGGTGTTCCATCTTCATATACCGGCGTACCGTTTTCATTAGGGATAATTCCATCATACATGGTTCCGCTCATATTAACCCATGCGCTTTCATCATCAGGATTCTCTCCCTGATACACATTTACCATATTAAATCCCGGCTCCATCCTATCCGCTACGCTGTAACCAGAAATACGAAATGCCATATATACAAATCTCTCATCCACAATAACTGTATCCGGCTCTATTGTAACACCGTTATTTGTCACGGCAAGTGACGGACTATCCGGCTCTTCACTGTATACTTTTGCTATATTCTTTTCTGTAAGCACACGCTGCTGCTCATCGGATGCCTGAATATTTCCGTTCATGCCTCTCCCCCAATAATGATGAATTGCTGCAACGGCACTTATACTGCTAATTGCTAATATGCAGATACATGCGATAGCAGCAACCTGTGTTTTAAACATTTTTTTACCTTTGGTATGTGTTTTTTTCATATAAACAATATCCTCCTGCTTAATCATTTCAAAGGCTTGATTTGTTTTTTTCAACACAATTTCCGATAATTCTATTTCTTCAGAAAATACATTTTTCTTATTTGCCATTTCGATCCTCCTAACAATCGCGATAATACTTTTCGACTTGTTTTCTTCCTCTTGCTATCCTCGTCTTGATGGTATTTAATGGTAATGACAACATTTCAGCAATTTCTCTCATCTTGAATCCCTGACTATAGTACAATTCCATAGGTAAGCGATATTGTTCATCTATAGAAGCATATGCCTCTTTCAATTCAAGATTATACTCATCACATTTTGACGTTTCCTCATAAGATTCTATATTCTTGTAAGCTGCATTGTCTCTTATGATATCATAGCAATGGTTTATAAGTATTCTTGTCATCCATGTCTTAAAGAACTCCGGTTTCTTAAGTGTATGTAACTTTTCCCAACAAGTGAGAATTGTATCCTGAAGAGCATCTGCAGCATCTTCTTCATTCATTAGAATTGCAATGGCAGTTCTATACATATCCTTCATATATAACTGCATTAGTTCGGTAAATGCGTCTTTATCATGCCTCTGCGCCTTCTTTACAAAAAACTTTGTTTCAATGCTTTTCATTAACTTTCTCCTACGCGCGTATGATTGTAAAACAAACAAGCGTCATTCATTCGTTTTACGATCATTAGACGTCAGATATTGTCTTTTGGTTTCAAAATATTAGAAAATATTTATTACTCTTTTTTGTTTCAATACGTTCTGTATTCGCAATTTCCTTTAATATGAAAAAAAGACAATTTTTGCAATAGCATATAAGTAAAAAATCAGGATGAGGAGTTCCCAAAATGGTAGGATACGCACACAATACGGAAAGAATCTTTCACATTCGCCTGCGGCGGATATATTCTGAAAGTGTAATCCCCGCCGTATATGCAAATATTCTTTGAAAATGATATGTAGTGTAGAGAAGCAAGCTATGCGTGTTGCATACAGCCTCTCTTTTCATGCACAAAAAGAGATTTCTATAAATTTTATCAGTACAATTATACTTATATGGTTGAAGGATATCAATTGTTATATTTTGGCTGACGGACAGTTTGGCTACAGGTGTTTAAAAAAGAGTTAGAAGGAATCAGGATAAACTTATAAAGTTACAAAAATATTACGGAACAGGATTCCAAATTCC
>CAJUKA010000021.1 GCA_910586585.1 uncultured Lachnospiraceae bacterium | reverse complement strand
TTTACACAGCGATACAGGACGACTGTATAAGGAAAAATCCCTTTGACTTCCAGCTAAACACCGTGATCGAGGACGACACAGAGCCGAAAGTACCCCTCACAGGAGAACAGGAAGAAAGCCTTTTATCCTTTATGCAAAGTGATAGCGTCTATCAGAAATACCGTGACGAGGTTATCATACTGCTGGGGACGGGGCTTAGGATTTCCGAACTCTGCGGACTGACTGAAACCGACCTTGACTTTGAAAACCGGGTAATCAATGTAGACCACCAGCTTTTACGGAGCGCGGAAACAGGCTACTACATAGAGAAGCCCAAAACGCAAAGCGGTATCAGACAAATTCCAATGAGTGAAAAAGTGTATGAAGCGTTGGGGCGCGTGTTGGAGAACCGCAAAGGAACGAAACTGATCACCGTTGACGGTTACAGCAGTTTCCTTTTCCTCAACCGGGACGGCTGCCCAAAAACGAATGTGAACTATGCTACCATGTTCCGGGGGCTTGCAAAGAAGTACAACAAGTGCCATGAGGAAGCGTTACCCAAAGTAATGACACCCCACACCCTGCGCCATACATTCTGCACCAACTTAGCCAATGCGGGCATGAACCCGAAAGCGTTACAGTATATCATGGGACATTCCAACATCACCATGACGCTGAACTATTACGCACACGCAACATTCGCTTCCGCAAGGGCTGAAATGGAAAGGCTGATTGCAGCATAGCCGCAGACGGATTTACTACTTCTTTTACTACCATTGAGAGGGAAAACCTAAAAGGTTATGAGGGTATATAAGAACTTCTCCCCATATCTAAAATGCCGGGAAAGCCCGAAAATACGGGCTATACCGACATATAAGAACTTCTAAAGAGATAATCTAAATTCACCATAAATTTTATTCTAAAAATTTGTGTAGCAAGTTTTTCTTGTATGTTACAGGTTTTTGTTTTCCTTATTTTTGCCCTTATGAGGGTTCGTAACAAAAACAATCCGTTGGATTGTTTGGGAAAAGGATATAACACAAGGGAAAGTATAAGGGCAAACTCACTTGCTATAAATTTAGCATTTTCAAGGGTTTGCGGACTTTTTGAAGATAAGATATAACAGTTATTAAATGCGATAAAAAGTGTCTTATCAGACTTCCAATTTGTAGGGTAAACTTGATAAGGATAGTATGCCTCAGACGGAGGAAGCTTCCGCGCCTATGTTTCTTATCCGTTGCGGGTTTCTGCCGGTAGTGTTTTCTGCATATCGTCTTTCCTACTTTATTTAAAAAATAAAATAGCACGTTCCGGAAAACCATAGATAGTACATAAGTCCTGTCACGAGAATGCTGATATTGATCACTGCAATTCTGGCTTGCTGACGTTTGCGCAGCAGTTCAAATATTGCGATATAGGAAACAAAATTCCCCATAATATAGCGTGATATGGCAATGGCATCTGTATGGAGAGAAAGTCCAACTGCGAGAAAGCCAAATACAGCGGCAGCATAAAATTTGCGGTAACACAAATATACAAACAATAACAGACCGAAAATAGCGGTAAGCGCCCAATATTGAGAGGAAGTACCGCTTCCGGAATCAGCAAGATTATAAAATAAAGTACGAAAAATTCCCCGATAAGAGTTGTGCCATGCCACTTGTATATGCGCACTTGCCCAGACGTCTCCCGTCAAATGGTACAAATAATAGAAGTATCCAAAGATGCCAAGGGGGCAAATCAGAATTTCAAACATGCGAAGCGGCTGCAGAAAAAACGATTTGATAAATGTTTTTATGTTGCTGAAGCTCCAGTTCCATCCATAATCTGCTTCATATAGAAACAACAGTAGAGAAAACACCAAAAAAACGCCTGCAATTCTGGTAAAAGCGGCAAAAAATGCAGAGATGGCCGCAGCCAAAAAGTATTTGCGGCAGCAGAAGTAAAAGAAAAAAATAGTAAACATCAGAAACATTGCCTCCGTATAGGTCATGGAGAAATAGATAGTATGCGGGGCAAAAAAGATAAGGAAAGCCATAAAATAGCCAGATTCCTTAGGATACTTTAACTGTACTGTCTTGACGCCCATATAGCCAGCAATCAGTGTACAAAAATTAGAAACCAAAATACCAACCTGATTGGCGCCGAAACGATCCGGCATAAAGTTTTTAACAAAGCGTACTACAATCGTATAGAATGGATAAAATGCGTAGTTGGCGTAGCCAGTTACGCTGTTTGGTACAGACTGGTATCCGTTTTCGATAATATCCACATACCAGACAGCATCATATTGATATAGCAAATCCCAAGTTTTTGTGTAAGTCCCTGCAAAATGATTGTATACACATGCTGCAAAGGTAAGAAGAATTCGTGACAGTACAAATAGGATAAGAACATTTGAAAAAATTATGACATTTTTGTTGAAATGAATTTTAAACGGTTTTGTTTCCATAATTCAAGTCCTTTCTAATCCGGCCATTGCGAAATGGTATGGTCAATATAATATGCGCGGTACTGCTCAGATACTTGCGGCTTGAAACCAAGATAAATCACATATAAATAAAACATGATTAGACAAGCACATGCAAGATACAACAGCGTCTTTATCAAAATACAATTTTTCATATTTGAATCTCCTCTATGCTGACTTTTAAATTTATCATACGGTATCATATCCGCTTTTGCATGTCAAGAAAAAAACACCTCTTGAAGAATCAAGTGATGCTTTCCAGTTTAGACATCAACAAAAATGGTGGATTTTATATCAATCCACGCGACCTGAAATTGTTCAAGCCGCGCAGAAAGACCTGCAAATTAGTTCGTTTTGCTTATTTTTTTGATACACGACGGTTTTTTTAATCCAAGATTAGATGAATAATCGTATGGCTTTCTGTTGAAAGCAGCTTTGGCAGCAGGTGCCACGCCATGTGATAGCTCCTTTTCCGTTATTTTTTTTGACTCGGATACATCTTTTTCCACATACGTAGTGACTTGCTTGGCTGTGCCGTTTCCGTCGATAAAATCCATATAAATCGCTCCCCTTTTTACCAAATTAATGATGAATTGTCAATTCTGTCACGCCATAGATATATTTATAGCACAATATATGACAATATTCAATAGAAAATTTAGATTATTTTAATAATTATTTATAGAAATTACACAATTCAACAGCAAATGCTGTCAAAAAAAGGATAAACAAACAGTATATCACAATATTTACAGCAGAAAGTGGTATACTGTAATGAAAAACAATTCTTAAAACAGAATTTTCCATAGGCAGACCAGCATAAAAAAGCGATGCATTGTTTTCCTCTGTACTTGCTGCAAGCGTTGTAGGATAGAAGGAAATTGTGGGTCCGTCATCTGTGGTGTCGATTGCTTCCAATGCAAGCTCATAAGTTTCCAGAGTCTGCAGTTTCATATCCTTTAGAATGGTGCTCAAACCGTAGTCCGGTAGCTGGGATAATGGAATCTGGTTTTCATACAAGACTTCATGGTTGGAATCAAGAATGCGCGCACTTAGATATCCTTGTGTCTTGTCGCAGGCAAGAGAATTGGTGTAGATTTCAAGACTCTGAATCTGCTCATGCTGCGGCGTGAACTGCTGTGACAGTACATACCCATGTGCAACACTTGGAATGGGCTGGTCATAAGACACCTGATTCTCTGATGAAATAGTTGTTCGAATCAAAGATGGTGCCAGACAGACAAAAAGTATTATTGCCAGTGTTCCTGCAATTATGATAAGCAGGGATACAAAATTTTTTTTCATTTAATTACCTCGTATTATAAGTCGCTGCGCGACAGCACTAAAGGATAAAGTTGCTTCGACACACTAGCAATGAGAGAAACTTTCATTCGAAAGAGAACTCATAAAAGTATCTCTCGTGCGTCTTTGCAACTTTATAATAAGTCGCTGCGCGACGGCGCTAAAGGATAAAGTCGCTGCGAAACACTAGCAATGAGAGAAACTTTCATTCGAAAGAGAACTCATAAAAGTATCTCTCGTGCGTTTTTGCAACTTTATAATAAGTCGCTGCGACACACCTGAAATGAGAGAAACTTTCATTCGAAAGAGAACTCATAAAAGTATCTCTCGTGCGTCTTTGCAACTTTATCTGCTGATTTTGTAAAGAATAAAATCATTTTGTTCAATGCCAAGTGTAGCAATATATTCCTTGGTTAGACCGTGTTCTTGAAGTACTGCGTCAGGAAGCCATGGACTGATACAACTGTCAAAATACCAGATTGTTCCACTTGCGGCGCCAAAATCCATGTCCTCTAAAAAGCGAAGTTTATCGGTATCAAAATAACAGGCATATATAAATCCATATAGTTTGTTGTTGTAGAGGATAATATCATTTTCAGACAAGTTTTCCTCCATATAGGTGAGCAGCTCTTCTGTATGGGTACTGCGGTATTCATCAAGAAAATTTGTCTTGTAAGAGCTTGCGGTCATAGAGAGTAAAAAGGCACAAAGCAGTGGATAGGAAAGTACTTTTTGGGTGCCAAAACCAATTGCCAGAAACAGTGCAGTCAGCCCCATACATGGAATCAAATACCGCGCAATAAAAAACGGTGTTATCAATACAGAGACAGCAATTCCTAAAAGTGCGGTCAGAAGCGGAACCAGAAGCAGGGCAAGCGCAAAACATCTTGTGGTCGCCGGGTAAGGTTTTACAAATACCATGATAAAGGCTGCCAGCAGCAGAAGGGCAAACAAGATAGCGGTAAAAGGAAGCCTGGAATCAAATAAGTCACCAAAATATTCCAGAATCGTTTCTTTTGTAACGGGTTCAATCCAATAGTTGTTTATTCTGCTGCCAGTTTGTTTTAGCAGCACCAAAAGCCACGGGATAAAGCACAGCGCTGTAAATGCTCCCGACAAAAACCATTTGACGATTCCAGTACGGGAAAACAATACAGCGGCACCAAGAAGCAAATAAATCCATACAGCGCTGATCATGGCAAAATTATGTGTGTAGCAGGCGCTGACAGCGGCGATGCTTAAAAGAATCCAGTATTTGGTCTGATGGGTGACATATGCTCCATAAGCGAAAAGCCCTGCAATGGTAATAAAAAAAATAGCCCAACTGTACATTCGAATTTGCACACCGTATTCCATAACGCATGGAATGGCATTCAAAAACAGCATAAACAAAAACGCAGTTTTTGCACCAAACCAGGGGGCTATATAAAAGATGCCAAGAAGCATGGTAAAAAACATTGGAAGGATACTAACCAGCTTATAAACCTGAAAACTTGTACCAAACAGCGTGATAAAAAGCTTTACAATCAAATAGTATAAAGGGGGGTGCACATCATTTGCAGTGCCGCGGATAATGCCCAAAACAGAGTTTGAACCGACAAGCTCAATGGTAAATGCTTCGTCAGTCCAGATATTTCTATTAAAAATCAGTGAGACATACAGCGCCGTCATAAGGACGGCGGATAAAAGAAGCCAAATAATGGCGTTTTTTGATGAATTGGGAAATCTTTTCACATGTGTACTCCTTAAAATTAAGATAATAAGATACAACTTTCAGCGTCCATTATAACATGCTTTTTTGGGAAATCAATAAAAATAGCAGTACATTTACCTGTTTTTTGTTTTTTATGTAGAAACACTATGATTTATATGGTAAGATGAATACGACAATAAGCCATGCAGAATGGAACATGCAAAACTGTTGTGGCGAAACTATAAACAATCGTATGATACCAGGGCCGCAGAAGTATGACATGCAAAGCAGTCCATGTATCATAGGGACAAAATATCTTTTGTCCCAACCATAGTATAATAATATATTAAGTAGTGACAGAGAGAGGGAAAAACAGATGGCAAGTGTTAGTATTGAAAAGGTGATGGATAAATTCAATCTCACAAATCTTACGCCGCAGATCGATTTGACAAATATCAAGATTCAACAGCCTGATGTCAACAGGCCAGCGCTTCAGTTAGCGGGATATTTTGAACATTTCGAGGAAACAAGACTTCAGATTATCGGCTTTGTAGAATATTCTTATATGGAGTATCTTCCGGAAGGCAGAAAAAAAGACGTTTATCCAAAACTGATATCAGATAAAACCCCATGTTTTATCTTTTGCAGAGGGCTGCGTCCAGACGATTTGTTTTTGGAAACAGCATTAAAAAATAATGTTCCATTGCTGCTTACAGAGAAGTCAACATCATCTTTTATGGCAGATATCATTAAGTGGCTCAATGTACGGCTTGCGCCATGTATTTCCGTACATGGTGTACTTGTGGATGTGTATGGTGAGGGCGTTTTGATTACCGGCGAGAGCGGTATTGGCAAGAGCGAAGCTGCACTGGAGCTGATTAAGCGCGGGCACCGTTTGGTTTCAGATGATGTGGTAGAAATTCGAAAAGTGGGCAAAGATACATTGATTGGTTCGGCGCCGGATATCACGCGTTATTTTATTGAATTACGTGGTATAGGCATCATTGATGTCAAGACGCTGTATGGTGTTCAGAGCGTTATGGACACTGCCAATATCAACCTTGTAATACGTTTGGAAGACTGGGATAAAGAAAAGAAATATGACAGATTAGGTCTTGAAGAAAGCTATACAGAATATCTTGGAAATAAGGTCGTCTGCCACAATATACCTATTCGGCCGGGCAGAAACTTAGCAATTATCTGTGAATCAGCGGCTGTTAACTATCGTCAGAAGAAGATGGGCTATAATGCTGCACAGGAATTGTATCAGCGTGTACAAAATTCGCTGACAAAACCACATGATGAAGATGAGGAAACAAGTGTTATCAAATAAGGAGAAAAGAAAGAATGAGCAAATATTGTTTTGGTGTAGACTTGGGTGGAACAACTGTAAAGATTGGGCTTTTTGACCCAGAAGGAACCGTGATTGAGAAATGGGAAATTCCTACAATAAAGACAGACAGCGGCAGCAGAATCCTTCCAGACATTGCCAGATCGGTTTTGGACAAAATGGAAGAGTCCAATATTGCAAAGGAATCCGTTATAGGCGTTGGAATCGGAGTGCCAGGACCAGTTGATGAAAATGGTGTAGTACATAGAGCAGTAAACCTAGGCTGGGATATTATGAATGTCAATGAAGTGCTTGGAGGACTGCTTGAGATGCCTGTGAAGGCTGGAAATGATGCCAATGTAGCAGCGCTTGGAGAAATGTGGCGCGGCGGCGGCAAAGGCTGCAAGAATATGGTACTTGCAACGCTCGGTACAGGCGTTGGCGGCGGAATTATTGTAGACGGCAAAATTGTGACAGGCGCTACAGGAGCAGGCGGTGAGATTGGCCATATACATATTGTTGATGACGAACCAGATGCTTGCGGATGCGGCAATCATGGATGTCTGGAACAATATGCGTCTGCAACAGGAGTTGTTCGGCTTGCAAACAGAAAACTAAACGCTTGTTCAGATAACAGCGTTTTAAGAGATGCCAAGGAAAAGGGAAAGCTTGGCGGCAAGCAAATTTTTGATGCGGCAAAGGCGGGTGACAAGGTTGCCTGCGCGATTGTTGATGAATTCTGTATGTACCTTGGAAAGGGGCTTGCCATGATAGCAGGCGTCGTCAATCCAGAGGCATTTGTGCTGGGCGGCGGTGTTTCCAAAGCAGGGGAAATCCTTCGCGAAGGCGTGCAGAAACAATACCAGAAATATGTGTTCCATGGCAGTAGCGATGCACAGTTTAAGCTTGCAGAGCTTGGAAATGACGCAGGAATTTATGGAGCAGCAAAATTAGTATTGTAAAAATTTTGTAACAGTTTAGCTTAGGACTTTGCATTTACTGCAAAGTCCGTAAGAACACGTAGCAATTGAGATGCATCAAGCCATGGTACATGGGTTTGATATCGTGAAACGATTTTGCATGGCTTGGTGATCGTAACAGGAAGCCAAAGGCTGAACTGTTACAAAATTTGGAAGAACAGCACAGCAAAGGACTGTGCATAATAAGGATATCAATAAAAAAGGGGTTTATCTGTTGGAAGAGAAATATAATAAAGAAGCAATACAGAGATTAAACCAAAGATTTTCCGAAGAATTTCGTCCGGAACAAATACTTGTAAATGAAAATATGTCAGCGCATACCACCTTTCGCACAGGCGGTATGGCTGACTTATTTGTAGAGATACAGAATGAAGAGCAGCTTGGAAAGGCGCTCAAATTGCTGCATGCGGAGGGGCTTTCCGTACTCAACCGTGATTTTTATTTGCTGGGAAATGGAAGCAATTTGTTGGTGAGTGACAGTGGAATCAGGGGTGTTGTGCTGCATTTGTCCAAGGAATACAGTCATATCCGAGTAGAAGGAAATACCCTTGTATGTGAAGCTGGCGCAACCCTTGCAGCAATTGCGAAAAAGGCATGTGCGAGTGCGCTTTCTGGATTTGAGTTTGCGGCAGGAATTCCAGGAAGTCTTGGCGGTGCGATTGTGATGAATGCAGGCGCTTATGGCGGTGAGATGAGAGAGGTTATCAAATATGTCAAACTGATGACGCCAGAGGGCAAAATAATTCAAAAAAATACAGACGAGATGCATTTTGGATATAGACACAGCCTCCTAAAGGAGCAGCCGTTGATTGTTCTTGAGGCTGCAATTGCGCTGGTGCCAGGAGAGATCGTCAATATTCAGTCCCGAATGGAAGAACTTGCTGCTAAGAGACGTGAGAAACAGCCATTGGAATATCCAAGTGCAGGTTCGACCTTTAAACGTCCGGAAGGATATTTTGCGTCGAAATTAATCGAAGACGCCGGACTTAGAGGAGCATTTGTCGGAGGTGCACAAGTGTCCGAGAAGCACTGCGGTTTTGTAGTGAACAAGAACCAAGCTTCCTCTTCGGATGTGTATGCTTTGATTCAGGAAATACAGAAAAAGGTGAGAGAATCTTCTGGAGTCAATATAGAGCCAGAAGTTATTTTCATTGGATCGTTTGGATAAAACCTGCAAAAATACAACAAAATAGAGAGGTTTGAATACAAAAATGAGATTTGTAATAGTCACTGGTATGAGCGGCGGCGGAAAGTCAACGGCCATGAAGATGCTTGAGGACGCAGGATATTATTGTGCAGACAATATGCCTGTGCCACTGATAGAGAAATTTATGGAACTGCTTGCCATGCCGGATAATGGAATACAAAAGGTCGCTTTGGGATTGGATGTCAGAGCCGATCAGTCCTTTGAGGATATTAATCAGCTCGTGGCGCGTCTGAGAGAAACCTATACTTTTGAAATCATGTTTCTTGAGGCGGCGGATCGCGTACTTTTGAAACGTTATAAAGAATCAAGGCGTGTGCATCCGCTGTCTGTGGATGGTGATTTGATGAGCGGGATTGTGAGGGAGCGCGCGCTGCTTGCCAGCATTAAGCAGGCGGCAGATTATGTCATTGACACGACAAATCTGCTGACCCGTGAGCTGAAAGCGGAGTTGGACAGAATTTTTGTCAACAATCGGGCATACAACAGTTTGATGGTAAATATTTTGTCCTTTGGGTTCAAAAATGGCATACCACAGGACGCGGATCTGGTATTTGATGTGAGATTTTTGCCAAATCCGTTTTATATTGATGAGCTGAAGCACAAGACTGGACTAGACAGAGAAGTACAGGATTATGTGATGGGTTTTCCAGAAGCGAATGCATTTTTAGACAAGCTTTCTGATATGGTTCAGTTTCTGATACCCAATTATATTAAAGAAGGAAAATATCAGCTTGTGATAGGGATTGGGTGCACGGGCGGACAGCACCGAAGTGTGACGCTTGCAGGAGAGCTGTTTGGACGGTTGAAGGACAAAGGGGATTATGGCTTAACGCTTCGCCATAGAGATGTCAAATAAAAATGACAACCAATAAAATAATTTTGCCGATAGATGTCGGCACATGGAGAATAGAATGTCTTTTTCAGCAGACGTAAAAGAAGAACTTGTCAAGATTGACAATGATGCAAGGCACTGCCAGATTGCAGAGCTTGCGGCAATCCTTGTGTATTCCGGCGTTTTGAATGGGGAAAATCACAGCAAAAAGAGCATCGTATCCAGGCTTGATTCGCCGCATGCATCATCAAGGTGTTTGGGGTTAATCAGCAGATTGCAAAAGCGCTCTCCTATGCAGAGGATAGAGGATATGGATGTATCCATGGAAGTATCCAAAGAGCAGATACTGCGGATCATTAAATATACGGCAGGCAGTATGCTGGTGAATCCGCTTCTGCTAAAAAGTCAGTGCTGCAAGCGTGCTTTTTTGAGAGGGGCATTTCTGGAAACAGGTTCTATGAGCAATCCTAAAAAAGGCTATCATCTGGAATTTGTGTGCAGCGACCTGTCACAAGCAGAACAGATAACAGAGGTTATGCTCAATTATGATATTCGGGCAAAGATTGTGCCAAGGAAAAAATATAAAGTGGTATATCTCAAAGAAAGTGAAGAGATTGTGGAGCTTCTGAATGTGATGGGAGCCCATGTATCGCTGATGAACTTGGAAAATCTGCGCATATTAAAGGATATGAGAAATTCTATCAACAGAAGGGTAAACTGCGAGGCCGCCAATATCACCAAAACAGTGAATGCAGCAGCAAAACAGATAGCAGATATTCAGTATTTACAAAAACATTATGGGTTTGACCAGCTGGCGCCAGGTCTTCGCCAGATGGCGGAACTTAGGATTGAGTATCCTGACGCGACACTCAAGGAACTGGGACAATATTTGGTTCCTTGTATGGGAAAATCGGGAGTGAATCACAGACTGAGGAAGTTAAGTGAGCTGGCAGAACGGATCAAAAATCAGCACGGAGGGAAATAATGAGTAAGAAAGCATTATTTATTGTGAATCCGCATTCTGGAAAAGGGCTGATAAAAAACTACCTTTTGGAGATTGTGGATAAATTGGTAAAAGCAGATTATGAAGTAACCATTTATACGACACAGGCTAGAAAAGACGCCGAGCGGGTGATGCTGGAACGGGATCGGGACTATGCGCTTGCAGTGTGCAGCGGCGGAGATGGGACACTTGACGAAATTGTTACAGGGATGATTAAATCTGGATTTCGGACCAATATTGGTTATATACCAGCAGGGAGCACCAATGATTTTGCAAACAGCCTCAAAATACCATCCAATATGAAAAAAGCAGCGCAGATTGTAGCAGATGGCAGACTATTTGCGTGCGATGTAGGGCGTTTTAATGATGATGTATTTGTGTATATTGCCGCATTTGGGATTTTTACAGAGGTTTCTTATGGAACGCCACAGGAAATGAAAAATATGCTTGGCCATATGGCGTATATACTTCAGGGAGTGAAACAACTTCAGAATATCAAATCCTATCATTTAAAAGTCGTATACCTGTTAGAAGACGGCAATGAACGGACAATTGAGGATGATTTTATCTTTGGAATGGTTACAAATTCCTATTCTGTTGGCGGCTTTAAAAGCATAGCGGGGAATGTATTTAAAGGAAATATAGCGCTTGGTGATGGACTTTTTGAGGTGACTTTGATCAAGGTGCCTAGAAATCCTGTTGAATTAAATTCGGTTCTTGCGGCCCTTGCAATCCGAAATATTGATACAGACCGCATGTACAGCTTTAAGACGAGCCGCCTGATTGTGGAGTCAGAAAAAGAAGTTGCCTGGACGCTTGACGGAGAGTTCGGCGGAAACCATAAAAAGGCAGCAATAAAAAACGAAAAAGAGGCCATGGATATTATGGTCGGGGAATCAGAATGAAACGAACATATTTGTTGTTAATAGCAGTAATTGTTGCAGCGTTGGGAATTACTTTTTATAGCAGTTTATCATATCACTATGAAATGCAGGGGGAAGCGATTGACTTATCAGAGTATGATATCGAACCTTATGGATATGATATGGTTATAAAAAATCAGAACAGAAGTTTTGTGGTGAATGGCGATGACCCACAGTTTATTTTATCTTCCACACAGGGAACATTAGGAACAATGCTGGGCGGTATCGAACTTACATTTGATTCAGAATGGATAGAGCAAACGCCACTTCCGATACAGATTTTTTATGCAAAATCGGGTGAGGATTACACCGAAAAGCATTCTGTAAAAAGTGCGCTGCAAATGGGGGAGAAAATGCTGCGGCTGCCTATACCGGAAGGAGAATACCGCACACTGCGTTTTGATATTGACGGAAATTTTGGCTTAGATAAGATACAGGGCTGTACCGAAAAAATGAAAGCGAAAGCATATGTGTCAAGCAGTACGATTCAAACCTGTATTTGGTATTTTCCAGCGATTATAGTAGGATTTTCCTTGATTTTCTGGGCGCATAGTGTTCGTCGCAGTGACGGGGGATTTACTGCAAAGGCATACATAAAGAATGTCTTTTTGGGTGCGGAACCTTCGCCAAACAGAGCTGTTTATTTGGATTATTTGCGCATTGCCGCCGCTGTTTTTGTGATATTGGCCCATGCATGTTCTCCTATGGTAGATGTGGCAGATGCAGACTGGAAACGGCTGGTGCTGGTATGTGGGCTTAGTTTGGGGCTTTGCTGCAATCTGTTGTATGTCATGCTCTCAGGGACACTGCTGTTAAGCGCAAATCCAAAGAAAGAGAGCGTTTGCTCCTTCTATATTAGAAGGGCGTCAAAAGTGATAATACCGCTCATTGCATATTATTTGCTGCTATTGTCCCTGAATGATGAAGTTGGATTTTTACCACCGCGAAACATAGGCGTATCAATGAAGCGGATAATGACAGGTGCGCCAGATGTGGGACCGCACCTGTGGCTGATATATACGATTGTGGCATTATATCTTGCCACACCGTTTTTTCGGGTGATGGTGCAGCATATGAGCGACAAGCTTTTATTTTCACTGGCAGCAGTGATTTTTGTGCTGAACTGCCTGACAACATATCTGCCGCTGTTTGGGATGTCATTTGGTGCCCCGACGTTTCTTGCTGGCTGGGAAGGCGTATTTTTATTGGGATATATCATGACAAGGCAGAACAAACTTCCAGGCGCTTCGCAGAGAACAAACGGGATACTGATTGCGGCTGCGATATCCTATGTGATTACGGTTGCGGTAGTCTTTTTTGATTCAGCCCAGATGAATTATGTATACAATAGTACGCCGCCAATCGTGCTGACCTCCTGCGGTATCTTTGCGCTATTTTTGAAAAATAAAGAAAAGTTTAGAGGAAAACAAAATGCCGTGGTTAGAATGTGTTCAAAATACAGCTATTCCATCATACTAATTCACTGGTACGCGCTGTTTGTAGTCGTTCAGGGGAAACTGCATATTACCGCGCTTCGTTTTGGCTGTATTGGCGGAATACTCGCGACAGTTGTGATTGCCTTTGCAGTGTGCCTTGCGATGGCAGTGGTATTTGACAATACGGTTGTGATTGTGTGCAGTGTGATTTTTGATAAATTAACGACCAGGAAAAGACGAATGAATAACGAATAGAATCTCTAAAACGGCATAAAATAATAACAGCATTAATAGGATAAATGGGGATTCGTATGAAAAGGATGCTCAGAGTTTTGGCTTTTATCATATGTATACCATTCATAGGTACAATGTTTGTGAAGCCGGATAAAAGCAATTGGAAAAAGGAAGAGGAAGAGACAAGTGTCTTGGACGAACGTTTTGAAATTCGGGTGAATGAGGAGACAGGAAGCTTTCGGTATCGTCCTGAGAAACTAACAGAACTTTTGATGTATTATATGGTTCCGGAAGATATGGTGTTTAGTTCCTCAGAAGATTATATAGAAGGAATCGGGATGGCGCATGATCCGGAACAGGAATATCTCAAAGCGCTTGCGGTGGTGTGCCGCAGCAATCTTACATATATATGGGAGTGCGAAGGCGCTCCCGCCGTGCTTGATTATGAGAAATTGCAGTTTGAAACAGCAGATTTTTCTGCGGATTATCAAAGCGCCGTGTATGATGATGAAAAAGACACGAAACGAAGAGAGATAAAGAGAGCTGCAATGGACACGTTCGGAGCTGTAATTACCAAGGAGAACAAGGTGAGTGCAGCTCCTTTTTTTACCACTTCTCTGTCTGATATGATGATGGGAGAAGAAGGAGACGGAGTAGGTTTTTCCTTAAATTATGCTTATGAACTGGCAAAACAGGGCATGGATTTCTATGAAATTCTAAAGTATTTTTTCACGGATATTAAGGTAAATATATACGAATAAAATCCTCCAAACAAGTCAATGCTATGAACAGGCAAACGAGTCAAATATGAGACAGTTTAGCCAAAGGATGAGCAGTTGCGGCTTGCCGGAAATGGAGGGAAAGGATGAACAGACGAAACAATAGACGCCCTGCCTTGCAGAAAGAAAAGATAAGCATTATAGCAGCATCTGTATTTGTGCTGTCAGCGCTTACGCTTGCAGGTGTGTACATGTCAGCGCAGGGTGACGTCGAAAATGAAGAAAATCGTATAGATTTTGCAAAGCTTGAACAAGAAAACATTACAACAAAGGAAGAGGGTTCAGGTCTGGCAGATACTAGATTTGAGTCACAAAAATCTCAGGCGGAGATACCAGGAACAGAAAAAGCATTGGGGGATACCCGGTTTGTGGACGAAGATCCCTATGATCTGAGCCAAAACAATGATATGGACGTTGATCCGGCGTATACAGAAGTAAATTCAGGACAGGTAGAGAATACCAGACAGGAAAATGCGGTAGCAGGTACGGACAAAGCAGCAGTATTTATGGATGATAAAGAGCAGCACACAGAAGAAGCGCTTTCATTTTCAGAAAAGGATTCGCTTGTGCTTCCTGTAGTAGGCAATGTATTGCTGGATTACAGTATGGACAAGGCAATCTATCACCCAACGATGCAGCAGTATCATTATAGTCCGGCGCTCATTGTTGCGGCTGAAGAAGGACAGACGATCACAGCCGCTGCTGACGCAGTAGTATCAGATATTTATTCCAATGCTGAGACAGGAAACACAATTTGTTTTGACCTGGGAAATGGGTATGAACTGACGTATGGCCAGCTTGATGATATATGTGTGAAGGTCGGCGATAGAATCTCTGCAGGCGATAGAGTCGGAAAAATAGCAAAACCAACGATTTATTATGCAGAAGAAGGAACCAATATCTACTATAAACTTACAAAAGATGGAGTGCCCGTTGATCCGCTCAACAGGGAATAAAAAGACTGAAAGGGCACGGTTATCAGAATGCTTTTATTGGAAAATGCGGCAATTCGCAGTATGAGTGATACAATATGCGGAAACTATCAGGCAGATATTCTTGAGGGCAGTATACTTATAGACAATGGAAAAATCCTTGAGGTGTCTCCCAAGATAGAACTTCCGAAATCTGCGGATTGCATGAAAATAGATGTTCATCATCATTTGGTGATGCCGGGACTGATAGAGGCCCACTGTCATATGGGTATTACCGAGGAAAAAAAGGGGCAGGAGGGTGATGACTGCAATGAGACAGTCCATCCCATCACCCCGATGCTCAGGGCAATTGATGCCATCAACACGATGGACGCGGCGTTTGGTGATGCGGTAAGGGCAGGTATTACCTGTGCAAATATTGGCCCCGGCAGCGCAAATGTTGTCGGAGGCCAGTTTGCAGTTATAAAGACAAGCGGAAGACGGATTGATGATTTGATTCTCAAGTTTCCATCTGCTATGAAAGTGGCCTTTGGTGAAAATCCAAAGGTCAATTATGCGGGAATGAATATGTCGCCGGCAACACGTATGGCGATTGCGGGAATGCTTAGGGAAGAACTTGTCAATGCCAGAGAATACCTCGCCAAAAAAGACCACGAACAGGTGGATATAAACTTGCATTATGAAGCATGGCGGCCTGTATTTGAAAAGAAAATACCACTCAAAGCGCATGTCCATCGTGTGGACGATATCTTCACAGCAATTCGTATTGCAAAAGAATTTGACTTGAATATAACGCTTGACCACTGCAGTGAGGGGCATTTGATTGCTCCGACGCTTGCCAAAGAAGGGTATCCGGCTGTTGTGGGGCCAGATTTTACGTCCCGCAATAAAATTGAAGTACAGAATGTAGCGTTTAAAACCGCAGGGATTCTCGCAAATGCCGGAGTGATGGTAGCCATCACGACCGATCATCCTGTTTCCCTGATTCAGTCGCTTCCGCTGTGTGTCGGAATGTGTGTCAAACAAGGACTTTCGCTGGAGGACGGATACAAAGCGATGACAATCAACGCGGCTAAAATCTGTGGAATAGAGGATCGCGTTGGAAGTATCGAACCAGGCAAAGATGCAGATATTGCAGTATTTAATGGAAATCCGATGGAAGTGTTTACCCAGACGCTGCTGACAATCATAGACGGCCAAATTGTATACCGGAATTGTTTGTTTTAAAAATCTTTACTTGTGACAGAATATTGTGTAAAATAAAGTCATAAAAATAGGATTCAGAGATAAAAAGAATCTTTTTGCTGCCAGTGCTGATTTTGGTGTATCAAAAATGATGCACCAAAAGGCGGCAGAGCGGCACATTGTCAGGAATATACCGTTATCATTGAGAATACCATACAATATATAGGGGCTCAATGGGAACGGGATTTGTTTTGTGGGGGCAGACAGCGTGGAGCTGAATTTTAGAAAGGCAGGTTTATCAATATGAAAATCGTGGTTTTGGCAGGAGGCACGAGTACCGAGCGGGATGTTTCTCTTGTTACAGGGTCTATGATTTACAAGGCACTGAAAGAAAAGGGGCATGAACTGGTGCTCCTTGATTTGTATCTTGGATATGAGGGAGAAATAACAGATATCTTTGCACAGGATAGGGATTGGAGTGAAAATATAGGCTCCATTTCTGAGAATGATCCTGACATAGGCGAAATAAAAGCAATGCGGCAGGGGAATCCAGAATGTGCGATAGGACCTAATGTGATTGCAATTTGTTTTCAGGCTGACATTGTGTTTCTGGCGCTTCATGGACAAAATGGGGAAGATGGAAAAATACAGGCAATGTTTGATTTGCTAGATATCAAATATACAGGAACAGATTATCTGTCAAGTGCGCTTGCCATGGATAAAGCAATATCAAAAGCGCTGTTTACAAAATATGGGATACCAACGCCAAAAGGAATAACGGTGAATAAGGATGAAACGCAGATCCTTGATGCTTGGAATATTTATCCATGTATGGTAAAAGTTAATTGCGGCGGATCTAGCGTGGGCGTATACCTAGCGGATAGCAGAGAACAGCTTAAAGACGCGCTTGAAAAGGCATTTTTATTGGAAAATAGAGTGATTATTGAACAGTACATAGATGGGCGGGAATTTTCCGTTGGCGTGATGGACGGAAGAGCACTTCCGATTATAGAGATTGCACCCAAAGTAGGTTTTTATGATTACAAGAACAAGTATCAGGCGGGTTCAGCGGTCGAAACATGTCCGGCAGAATTGGACGGAAATGTGACAAAGGCGATGCAGTCTTGTGCAGAGACGGTATATCGATCCCTTCGGCTCAAAGCATATGCCAGAATGGATTTTCGCATGGACAATAATTTTAATTTCTATTGTCTTGAGGCCAATACACTGCCTGGTATGACACCGACCTCGTTGCTTCCGCAGGAAGCAGCCGCAGAAGGCGTTAATTTCGTAGACCTGTGCCAGCAGATTGTGGATATTTCTATGAAAAAGTATGCCTGAAATCCACAGGATAACAGTTTAGTCTAGGACGTTGCATTTACTGCAAAGTCCGTAAGAATGCATAGTGTCTGAGATGCATCAAGCCACCACGAAGTGGTTTTGCATGGCTTGATGCCTGTAACAGGAAGCCGGAGGCTGAACTGTTAGTAAACAGAAAGAATAACGGAGGATTTGGCAATGAAAAATATGACGCTGAAAAAGATTGCGCAAGCAGTTGGCGGCGTACTCTGCACAGAATATATGCCGCCGCATATCAATGCAGATCAAACACAAGCTGTTCAAGTGGTGCTTGATTCACGCAAAGTTGAGCAGGGATATGTCTTTATTGCAACGTGCGGTGAACGTGTGGACGGACACAATTTTATTGATGCGGTTTTTGATGCGGGTGCTATTGGTGTGATTTGTGAAAAAGCGCCCGAAAATCCCGAGGGAGCCTATATTGTCGTGAAGGACAGTTTCCAGGCGCTGAAAGATTTAGCAAAATATTATCGTGCCCAGCTTGCTGTCAAAGTTGTGGGAATAACGGGAAGTGTTGGAAAAACCAGCACAAAAGAATTTGTTGCAAGCGTGCTTTCTGAGAAATATGCGGTTTTAAAGACGGAAGGAAACTATAATAACGAGATAGGGCTTCCGCTTACAGTGCTTAGAATACAAGAGGACTGTGAGGTTGCAGTCCTTGAAATGGGGATTAGTGATTTTGGAGAAATGCACCGCTTAAGCGAGATTGCAAAGCCGGATGTTTGCCTGATTACAAATATTGGACAGTGCCATTTAGAAAATCTAGGAACAAGAGACGGCATTTTGAAAGCCAAGTCCGAGATTTTTGATTTTATGAAGAAAGATGCGAAAATCTGCCTGAACGGAGATGATGATAAGCTTGCATCAATCAGGGAAGTGAAGGGGATTTTTCCTGTATTTTTTGGCACAACAGAGCATAGCCAAATTTATGCTGCAGAATACGAAAACAGAGGGTTAGAAGGCAGCAGTGCCAAAATATCGGTTCGTATGGAGCAAAGAACAGAAGATTTTAGGGTTCAAATACCGCTCCCAGGAGAACATATGATTCACAATGCGCTTGCAGCAGCAGCAGTAGGCGTACTGTTTGCGTTGTCATCAGAACAGATACAGGCAGGAATCAGCAAGGTGGAGCCGGTTGGCGGAAGAAGCCATGTCATACGGACAGATACGCTGACCTTGCTTGATGATTGCTACAATGCCAATCCTGTTTCAATGAAGTCTGCAATTGATCTTCTTTCTATGACGGAATGTGTTCCCTGCAGGCGAAAAGTCGCAATCTTTGGGGATATGTTTGAGCTGGGAGGTGACGAGGCGGCACTGCATTATGAAGTGGGAGCGTATGCGGCTGAAAAGGACTTAGATGTGATAATCTGTGTAGGAGAATTATGCCGCAGCATGGTTGAAGGTGCGCAGCAGTCAAAAGATTACCAAGGCAGTATCCATTATTTCCAGGATAAAACGAAGCTTCTAGCAGCGCTTGAGAATCTGATAAAAGATGGAGATATGATTCTAGTGAAAGCTTCGCACAGTATGCATTTTGAGGAAGTAATTGATACACTTGTGCGAAGCGGAAGAAGCACTTAAATATTGTCCTTATTTCGGTTATAGGTTTCCTGTATGATATTCTGAACATAAGGAGCCAGTTGTTTTTGTTGTTCTTTTGGAAGTTCTTTGACATAGATTGGTTTCCCATATTCTATAATAACATGTGCTTTTTTAATTTTGGGAAATTGGTCTTCAAAAACAGCAGCACTGTTAAGAATTGTCATAGGAACAATCGGACAGCCTGCCTTTGAGGCAATCTTGAAACTTCCTTCATGAAAGGGAAGAAGTGTGCCTTCCTCCTTGTTTCTCGTCCCTTCCGGAAAAATACAGATAGATTTTCCACTTTTCATCAAATCAATTGCAGCAAGAATTGTCTGCATTCCGGTCTTGATATTTTCACGGTCTAGGAACAGGCAGTGGAGATTGCGCATCCATACATTTAAGAGAGGAACTTTTTCGATGCTTTTTTTTGCAATATATCCTGTAGGGCGCGGAACGCGGACATAAGTCAGCACGGTATCAAAAAAACTTCTGTGGTTTCCAACATACAAAACAGCGGTATCTGTGGGAATGTTTTCTTCGCCGATGTAGTCAACTTTTGTGCCGGCAAGAAAACGCACACATCGAAATGCCCAGTTTACAATAGCAAGGCTTGAACGGCTTTTGAGTTCAGGATTGTATTTGCCAATAATCCATTCTACAAACATGATGGGAATACTAAAGATCAAAAACAAAATGAGAAAGCTGCCCACAAGAATCATTCTAATCATAAAAATACCATACCTTTCATCAAAACAATCTATTAGTATTTTATACACTTTATTCAATAAAATCAACTTAAAATGTATATCTTAAAAAAAATAGACATAGTAATAGATAACATCATTGTTTTTTAGAAGGTTTAGAAAACAATCACTTATTTGATGAGGAGGCATGGAAATGGTCAGGGTGATAAAAAAGATGCAAAGGATAGCGATACTGATGACAATTTGTACTGTTTTGGCAGGTTGTATGGCGGGATGCTCTATAGAGGACCCGACAGAAGATAAGCTCAAAGATGTGGAGTTTACAGTGGTGGGAGAAGAGGAGCAGCCAGAGACACTCAAAGAGATTATTGCAGAGAAATCGCAGGATGCATTTCAAATCAGCTATACGATTGGAAGTGAATTGTACATAGCCATTGGTTATGGAGAACAGCCAAGTGGTGGTTACAGTATTAGCGTCAATGAATTTTATGAGACAGAAGAATCTTTGTTTATTGATACGACGCTGATAGGACCTGGAAAGGCGGAAAATGTGACCAATACGCCCACAAGGCCATACATTGTGATAAAAACAGAAAATATAGAAAATAAGAAAATTGAATTTAAGTAAGAGATAACAAGAAAGGAAAACAGATGATATTTATAAAAAACGGATTGGTGATAGATCCTGCAAATGGAATAGAAAAACAGGCGTCAGTATGGATTGAGGATGGAAAAATAGTGAAAGTAACAGAAGAGGACTCCGAAGAATTCCTGCAAAAAGCTGCGAAGGAGTGCCATGTTATCGATGCAGCAGGATGTATCGTAGCGCCGGGGCTTGTGGATGTCCATGTGCATTTTCGCGAGCCTGGATTTACGTACAAAGAAGATATTGCGTCGGGGGCAAGAGCAGCGCTTAAGGGCGGATTTACCAGTGTTGTTCTGATGGCAAACACTAAGCCGCCGGTGGACAATGAAGATACGCTAGAATACGTAATAGAAAAAGGAAAAAAAGCAAAGCTGAATGTCTATACCTGTGCCACAGTGACAATGGAAATGGCTGGGAAAGCGCTTACAAATATGGACCTGTTGTTTCAAAAAGGAGCTGTGGGATTTACAGATGATGGAATGCCTATTCTAAATGTACATTTGTTGGAGAAAGCTATGCAAAAAGCGGCAGAATTGAAGGCACCAATCAGTCTCCACGAAGAGAATCCTGCGCTGATATCGAACAATGGAGTCAATAAAGGGAAAGCGTCAGAGTATTTTGGAATTGGCGGTTCCCCAAGAGAAGCTGAAATTTCTATGATTGAGCGGGACTTAGCGATTGCAGAAAAAACAGGTGCTATTTTAAATATCCAGCATATCAGTACAAAAGAGGGCGTGGAACTTGTCAGAGAGGCAAAAAAAAGAGCGGCAGAATCAGGAAGAAACAATATTCATGCGGAGGCAACCCCACACCATTTCAGCTTGACGGAAGATGCAGTCTGTCAGTATCGGACACTTGCCAAAATGAATCCGCCGCTGAGAGAGGAAGCGGACAGACAGGCTATTATAGCAGGCTTGAAGGATGGAACCATTGATATCATTGCGACAGATCATGCGCCGCACAGTAGTAGGGAAAAAGAGAAAACGATTATAGAGGCGCCAAGCGGGATAATTGGTCTTGAAACAGCGCTTCCTCTAGGAATAACGAACCTGGTTGACAGTGGAAAACTATCTATGAGGGAACTCATTGAAAGAATGTCACAAGGTCCTGCAAAACTGTATGGACTTCCTGCAGGGAACCTGTCAGAGAACGCAGCGGCTGACCTTGTGATTTTTGATGCGAATGCTACGCAGACGATAGGAAACTTCTGTTCTAAGTCTACGAATTCCCCCTTTACAGGGCAGTGCCTGAAAGGGGTTGTAAAATATACGATTGTCAATGGAGGAATAGCGTATCAGGCAGACTAAAGCTTGTTTGTTTTGGAGTCGCGCATAGCGCTGGGCGTGATTCCGTATATTTTCTTAAAGGCACGGCGGAATGAGTTTGCATTGTTGTATCCTACTGACAGGTAAAGCTCATTCAGGCTGATGTCTGTTTCTCGAATGAGTCTGGAGGCTTCATTCAAACGAATCGTTTCAAGGTATGTTGAGAAATTAACGCCTGTTTTTTCTTTAAACATATGTGAAAAATAGCTTTCAGAAATCTGAAACTCATCTGAAATCTTATTCAATCCCATAGAAGGATCAGAATAATTCTCTCGTATATATCGTTCAATTGCAGAAATTATATCAGAGTCATCGGACTTTACATTGAAGAATTGGCAGAGTTTGAGCGCAATATCTTCACAAAGCTTAAAAGAAACATGCTGGTTAAATTGTTCATCCAGGATTTTTAGGGCATCTTTGGGCATATTCTGAGGAAGTGTAAATCTTGCTTTTAACAGCGTATTGCGAATATCCGAGAGCAAAAACTGCACCATATTAATAGGAAGCGATCGTTCCTCGATATTTTCCTGATGCAGTAGACTAAATAGCTCCAATACCTGCGGGGTGTTTCCGGTTGTGATAAAGTGTATCAGTTTTGTGGAAAGCTCTACTGGATAATAAAAGGCGTTTGAATCCTTTTTGATTTTCTCGTAGGGAAAGAAAATAACATTTTTTCCAGTGTAATTGATTGCCTCGCCAGCCTGCTGATAAGATTCCCAGACATTCACAATATCATCTGTGTTTTTTCCAATTCCTGCAAAAAGCCATATCCCATATTTTTCCAGAAGTATATCATGCACTTTGTTTATCATTTCGTTTGATTTCGTGATAAGATCCGTTTCATCATCTGGATGCCCTGCCACAATCATAGCATAAGTACGGTCTGAGGGACTAAAGCAATATAAATGCCCCCCCCCTGTATAAAGTTTGAGCGTTTCCATTACTGCCTGGTTATATTCCTCTGTTGTGTATAGTGTTTTCTGCTCGTCGTTTACATTGTTGTATGCAACAATGTATAAACCATTAAATATCAAATTGCTATCAGTAAGCCCAAGAAATTCTTTGGCATAAATCGCTTCTTGTTCAGAGACGATGAGCCCTTTTAATAGTTGGCGGACATAGGAATTAAAAATAATTGGGCGCTGATTATCCATCACTTTTTGCAAGTGGCTTTTTTCTTCTAAAAGGCTGCTCTTTTCCTGCTCTGTTGCTTTTAGCTGTTGATCTAATTCTAAGATAGGCTTTATGTTTCGCTTGGAGATTGTAAAAACCAGCATTAACCCACCTGCTATCGCCGCAACAAAAAAGGTAGCATACAAAATTTGAGGGTGTGCAAAATTTGTGTCCACAGCAAAAGATGGATAGGAATAACAGTAAATATAGTTATCAGACTGATATGTATATACATCATACGTTGTTTCTTGTCTTCTGTCTTCGTCAGAAGACAGTGAAAGAATTGTTTCGCCTTCGAGTGTCTGTACAGACAGATAATGGTAGTCTGTGTCTGTGCTCATGCATTCAAACAGAGAAGAAAGCTCCGTTTTATCCATAATAAAACATACTATAGCATCAATATCGATATATAATAAGTCGTTAGCATTTATGATATACATATAGCTGCTCTGGCTGTTGTCCTGCATAAAATCATTCATTTCAATAAAATGGTAGTATGCAGAAGACGATGTAAGAGCTTTCACCCATTTTTCATAAGCTTCCTTGGAAAAGCGCTTTATTTGGTCATAATATTGGTTCTGTGCGACAAAGTAAGTCGATCCTACAACATAACCTGAATTTGGCAGATAACAGTATATTTCTGAAACTGGAAGGAGGGCTTCAGGATAGCCGTCGGTAGCCATCGTTGTGCATATGGAATACCCAAGTTCCCAGAACTTTTCGCTGTTTTCATCAGCTTTTGCAAGCTTTTTGAACTGATTGTTTTGCAGAAGCTGACGGCAGTATGCCTCCATAATGCTAAGGTCTTTTTCAAACAGTTCCACATTGCTCATCAGTGTAGATTTCACCTGCCATTCATACTGATTTTGGGCATTTTTGAAAGCTGAGACATGAAGATACAAATACAGAATCAGTATAATAAGAAGAAAGACACTGTAAGAAGTTACCATTTTCAACATCATAGACTGCCGATTATGTATATTTTTGGTATCATTTTTTAATAATTTATTGTCATCTTGTATATTTTTTGAAAATTTTTTCACAGTTTTTTGCTCCCGCATTTATCAAAATGGAAATTAGTTTACACAATTTTTAAAATTATTTAGGTTTATTTTATCAGTTATTCAAAAAAAATACAAGATGTAAGTGCTTTCATAAGCTTGATTTTTGGGCTTTTTGGAAAAAGTTACTCAAATAATGTACGCTCCCTCAAAAATTGTCACTTGAATGTAAATGCTTACAGTGATAAAGTATGCCTTAGACAGGGCAAAACGCTGTAAAGTATTACTATAAAGCCTTGCTGATTGTTCAATTTTAATAAAAAAAGGGAGGAAAGTAAGAAATGAAAAAGAAAGCATTATCATTACTTTTGGCATCAACAATGGTAGTTTCCTTAACTGCATGCGGTGGTTCAGGTGATTCTTCTGCTTCAGGTGATGCACAGACTTCATCAGGTTCAAGCGATGCACAGACTTCATCAGGTTCCAATTCTTCAAGTTCGGGCGACGCATCTTCTGATTCAAGCGCTGCATCTGGAGAGAAAGCAGATTATCATGAGGTATTAGCAGATGGACTTACAATTGTTGTAAATGGTACGGTTACTGCTACTGTTGATAACGGTCAGGCCGAATTTAAGAAACAGTGGGAAGATGCGGTAGGGATTCCGCTCACAATCAAGCAGCTCGATCATTCTGGATATACGGATGCAGTTGGACGGCTTTTTGCAAGCCAGGATTATCCAGATGCAATGATTATGAGCGCAGAAATGTTTAAGCAGTATGCGCCGACAGGATTGTTGTGGGATATGAAGGGCGCTTACGACAATGCAGCATTTCAGGAGAGAATGACACTTCCAGAAATTAATGAAGGTTTGGTTGACAAAGAAGGTCATTTGTATGCATTTGCACCGACTTATGGCAATGGCTGTGTTACTTATGTAAAGAAGGCATGGCTTGATGCCTGCAATATTAATATTGATGATATCAAAACATATGATGACTATTACAATATGTTAAAGGCATTCCATGAAGGCGATCCAGATGGAAACGGCACATCAGGCGATACATATGGTGTGGTTGCAGCAGGGTTCCTTGGAAATGAGGCGCCATATATCAACTATCTGCCGGAATTCTGGCAGGATGCATATCCTTCATTATATCAGAAAGACGATGGCACATGGGTTGATGGTTTCCAGGAAGATGCAACTAAGCAGGCTCTTTTGAGACTGCAGAAAGCTTACCAGGAAGGCGCAATTGATCCAGAATCTCTAACAGCGTCTACAAAGATTGCGCGTGAGAAATGGTTCTCTAACGATCAGACAGGTTCATCAGGCGTATTTACATATTGGGCAGGCAAATGGTATCAGAATCTGACAGACTATTTTATCAAGAATGAAGTTGATGCGGAACTAGTACAGATTCCTCCAATTCAGGAGATTAAGGATACTGTTGGCGGCTATCTCAACAGAGAGGCTCCTGTATGGGTTATTATTGATGACGGCGACGGCGACAATACACGGGAGCAGGCTATCTTTGATGCATTGTTTGAGACAATGTTGGATGGCGATGTAGTACAGACACTTTGGGTTTATGGTGCGGAAGATGTTCACTGGTCAGTTCATGCAGAGGAATTCACAACAAATCCTGGCACAGACAATGCGAAGGACTACTCTTATGAAGAGGGTACGTTCCACTTAAAACCTTCTCCAAATGACCCGAACTCTGTATGGAAGAGCAACCATCTGGATCCAGCATTGATTATAAGTCCGTTGACAAATGGCTATGATGCGCAGACAGAGCTGCAGGCAGCAGGAAACAAGTTCTTCACAGAGAACTGTGTAGATGCTCCGGCATCACCTGTTTCCGAGACATTTACCAATGAAACTGGTACAATCTTTGACGCACAGCTTGCATGTATTACAGAAGTAGTAACAAAGGGCGGCGACGTTGATGCGGCAATAGAAACCTACAAAAACACAGTCGGATCGATTATCGATCAGTGTCTGGCTGAGCTGAATCAGTAATTCGCACAAAAGTATAATAACGAAATAATACGCATATCATGAGCTGTCCGAATAAGCTTTACCAGAGGATAAGGTTTTTTGGGCAGTTCATTAGTCTAAGGACATTGTTATTTTTTGCACAAAAGTGGCCGTTCTATCCGGCCGCAGGAAAGTGGTATAAGGATATAGAAAGGAAGAGAACGGTATGAGTAAAAACAAAGTAATGACTTCCGGCGGCGTTGAAGTTCGCGAAAAACCGCTCGGTCTCCGTATATGGAATAACAGGGGATATTATGTAATGTTTCTGCCTGTTCTGATATTTATGATTATTATGCACTACTGGCCGATGCTTGGCGTGCGCTATGCATTTTATGACTACAAGCCGGTAGGGCAGCCTTCGTGGACTGGTTTATCACATTTTCAGAAGATGTTTTCTACAGGAGCGTTCTGGACAGCATTTAAAAATACGCTGGTAATCAGCGTTGTGAACCTCCTGGTAACAAATATTTCAGCAGTTGTGGTTTCTATTTTTCTGAATGAGATGAAGAATCTGTTTGCAAAGAAGACACTACAAACGTTGATTTATCTGCCGCACTTTATGTCATGGGCGGTAGTAGCATCAATCTTTAGTTTGTTCTTGTCACCTTCTGCGACAGGTATGGTAAACGGAATTCTTTTCAAAGGTGATACTTCAAAGTATATCTATTTTCTTGCAAGCACACAATGGTGGCGTCCGATTTACTGGCTGATTCAGGTTTGGAAGGAAACAGGCTGGGGAACCATTATCTATCTTGCAACATTATCTGGTATCAATCCAGAACTGTATGAGGCGGCGGATATTGACGGCGCGACACGTATGCAGAAGATTCGCTTCGTGACACTGCCAGCATTGTCAAATACGATTATTACAGTATTGATCCTGAACCTTGCAAAGGTTATGAATGTATTTGACTCCGTATTCGTACTTTATAACAATGCGGTTTATGAAGTATCAGATGTTATTTCTACTTACATTTACCGCCAGACATTCGCGATAGCATTGCCAAACTATGGCTATTCTACAGCGGTTGGTCTCTTTAAGGGCTTAGTGGGCTGTGTGCTTGTGCTGGCATGTAATCAAGTGAGCAAAAAGGTTCGCGGCCGCGGTATTGTATAGGAGGTATGAATATGGCACACGAAAAGGCAGTTTATAGTAAGCCAAAGACGAAGCTTCATGTCTTTGACGTAGTGAATTACATTGTATTTATTATTATTGGATTGATTATCATTGTACCCATTTGGAAAGTTATTGTAGACTCGTTCAACCAGGTTGGTGTATATCAGTTCCAGCTTTGGCCCAGTCAGTTCACATTGGATGGTTACAGAACAATCATTGAGACAGAGGCGCTGTACAGACCGTTTGTGAATTCTGTTCTCACAACACTGTTGGGAACTTTATTAGGACTTGTGCTGTCAACGCTCGGCGGTTATGTACTCGTTCAGTTTGAGATGCCAGGCCGAAATCTTTTTGCATACATATTGCTGTTTACAATGATTTTCTCTGGTGGTATGATTCCTGAATACCTGGTTATGAGAAAACTTGGACTGGTAAATAGTATGTGGATTCTGGTTGTAAAACATGGTATGAATGTTTATAACCTGGTATTGATGAGAAACTTTTTTGAAGGAATTCCTGGCTCTTTGTATGAAGCTGCTAAAATTGACGGCTGTACGCCAATGGGAATCTTCTTTAAAATTGTGCTTCCTCTGTCCAAAGCGGCGCTTGCTTCCATTGGTTTGATGTTTTCTGTAGCGGTATGGAATGACTATGCAACGGTAAAGATTTATATTACAGACCCAGATCAGATAAACTTCCAGTATAAACTTAGGAATATGATTATGGATGGTGATACGCCGATAACAGGATACAAAGTATCACAGAATACGCTGTACAATGCAGGTATTATTTCTGCGATTCTTCCGTTCATGATATTGTATCCGTTTTTACAGAAGTATTTTGTTACAGGTGTGAATATTGGTGCAGTTAAGGAATAATTGAGATATCGAAAATATGATAAGTGAAAATGGGAAACTGCGGTTTCCCATTTTTTGTAAACAAAGGTAACGGTTCAGCTATGCAAAATGGGATATAAAAACCAACAACGTATGAATGGGCATGGATGAATGGTACAAATGAATACATACTAAATTTAGGCAGGAGGGATAGACAATGGAAAATTTAACAACAAGAATTTTCTGGGCTTCGGATTCGACAGTACAGACCAATGATATTACAACCTATCCTCAAACTGGGATTGGACAAGTATTTTCCTTATATACAAAGGAAGGAGTGCAGGTTTGTAATCACGCGAAAAATGGCAGAAGTACCAAAAGCTTTATGGACGAAGGACGGCTTGAAGCAATTGAGAAAGAAATTGGCGAGGGGGACTTTTTGTTTATTCAGTTTGGACATAATGATGAGAAGAGCGAGGACCCATCGCGTTATACAGAGCCGTTTTCAACATTTATGGAAAATCTTGAGACATATATTCAAGTGGCAAGGAGTCACAAGGCAAATCCGGTTCTGATAACGCCTCTTGAGCGAAGATGCTTTGTGGACGAGAAACATCTCGGCATGGGGGCGCATTCGGATTATGTTGCGGCAATGAAGCAGACAGCGAAAAACAGTCAGGTTCCGCTTGTGGATTTATACAGTATGAGCCGCTGTGAACTCAAAAAAGCTGGGGAAATAGGAAGCCGGAAGTGGTATATGTATTTTGACGCCAATTTATATAAAAATTATCCGGAGGGCATTTTGGACAATACACATCTGCGGCATGAAGGGGCAGTTTTGTATGCGGGGCTCGTTGCCAAGGGATTGTATGAATTAGATGGTATTTATCGCGAGTTATTGCTTGAGGAGATAGAAAACTACCTATAAAACATATGTTCTGAATAAGAGGGGGGTAATAGTTCAGCCATGACCATTCATAAGTTGTCGGATTGTACATTTTGATAATTGATTCAGGCTATTTCCGACAACTTATTTCATGTCGGGCGTCCGCCCTATAAAATTGAATATAAAAAATGCTTTATGTGAGCAAGCTCCCAGCAGCGTTTTTTATATTCAATTTTGCATGGCTGAACTGTTGCAAATAAATTGCATAATATAAAGAAAAAAGGCGTTATTCGTAAAAAGAGACGCTTAAAAAGGGGAATGTGGCATGGATGTCAGCCTGGTGGCAGGGATTATGATCCCGTTTGCAGGTACGACACTTGGTTCAGCAATGGTATTTTTGATGAGAAGGCAAATCAGCAGGCAAATAGAAAAACTGCTGTTAGGATTTGCTGCTGGTGTAATGATAGCGGCATCGGTATGGTCGCTTTTGATACCAGCAATTGAGATGGCGTCTGCGCAGGGAGTGACAGCATGGATCCCAGCGGCGGCAGGGCTGCTGTTGGGAATTGTATTCTTGCTGTTTTTAGACAGGATGATAGTTCGTTTACATTCAGATATAACCAAATCAAAAAACATGCGCTCAAATGCAAAAAATACAGCAATGATGGTGTTTGCAGTGACACTGCATAATATACCAGAAGGAATGGCGGTTGGCGTTACGTTTGCTGGGGCGCTACTGCAAAACGCACAGATTACAATGGCTGGTGCATTTACGCTTGCACTTGGGATTGCGATTCAGAATTTCCCGGAGGGGGCAATTATCTCAATGCCTTTAAGGAGTGAGGGTCGATCTAGGAAAAGGGCATTTGTGTATGGAATGCTCTCAGGGATTGTAGAACCGGCCGGTGCGGTATTGACAATTCTTCTTGCAAAACAGATTGTTCCAATACTTCCATACTTTCTTTCTTTTGCAGCAGGTGCGATGATTTATGTGGTCGTAGAAGAACTGATACCGGAGTCTCAGCAGGACGATCATACACACATAGGAACAATCGGTGCAGCGGCTGGGTTTGTGATTATGATGATACTGGATGTGGCCCTTGGATAAAATTGAGCGTGTAGGCGCTCAATTTTTATTGAAATAGTTGTTTTTCTTATATTTTACAAAACCTATTGACATAGTAGGAATATAAAGGTATGATACCAATATATTGAAATTTTCATCCATATTGGAGTAGATTGAAAAATCATGCTGACGCACTAATTTTTCAATCGGCATTTGAGACAGAACCTTAAATATGTTTTGAACGCAGGAAGCTGCTCTGACATGGAGGATTCATATGTTTGAGATTGGTAATGTAAACGCACAGATTTAGAAAGGATTAGGGTTATCATTATGAGCAAGAAAAAATACAGTGACAGAGAACTAAAATTTGAGACTTTGCAGCTTCATGTGGGGCAGGAGATGCCGGATCCTGTCACAGATGCCAGAGCAGTTCCCATATATCAGAGCTCCTCTTTTGTATTTAAGGATTCCGCGCATGCAGCGGCAAGATTTGCATTGCAGGACAACGGAAATATTTATGGCAGACTTACGAATCCCACACAGGATATTTTTGAACAGCGCATTGCGAAACTTGAGGGAGGGATTGCAGCACTTGCGGTTGCTTCCGGTGCAGCGGCAGTAACCTACACAATACAAAATCTCGCACAGCAAGGCGGACATATTGTTGCCGCCAAAAACATTTATGGCGGAACTTACAATTTGCTGGCACACACGCTTGCAGATTACGGCGTGGAAGTGACTTTTGTAGATCCGCTTGATGTAAAAAACTTTGAGAACGCGATACAAGATAATACAAAGGCGCTCTATATTGAAACGCTTGGAAATCCGAATTCTGAGGTTTCTGATATTGAGGCGGTGGCAGAGATTGCACATGCACATCAAGTTCCGCTCGTGGTAGACAATACGTTTGCAACCCCATATCTAGTAAAGCCAATATCCTATGGCGCGGATATTGTAGTTCATTCTGCAACAAAGTTTATCGGAGGACATGGGACAACAATAGGCGGTGTGATTGTGGATGCAGGTACCTTTGACTGGAAGGCATGCACGAAGTTTCCGCAGTTTACACAGCCAAATCCCAGTTATCATGGGATTCGTTTTGTGGAGGCGGCGGGTCCGGCGGCGTTTATTACCAGAATACGCGCTATTTTGTTAAGGGATACAGGCGCTACACTGTCTCCATTCCATGCATTTATCTTTTTACAGGGGCTTGAGACGCTTTCTCTTAGAGTAGAGCGCCATGTTGAGAATGCACAGAAGGTTGTTGATTACCTTGTGAACCATCCAATGGTAGAGAAGGTGAATCATCCGGCAGTGACAACCGATCCCGAACAGCAGCGCCTTTATAAAAAGTATTTTCCAAATGGAGGAGGATCTATCTTTACCTTTGAAATCAAAGGCGGAGAGCAGAAAGCAAAAGACTTTATTGATAATTTGGAGTTGTTTTCGCTTCTTGCCAATGTTGCAGATGTGAAATCGCTTGTGATACATCCCTATTCAACAACACATGCGGAATTAAAAGAGAAAGAGAAGGCAGAACAAGGAATTAAACCCAATACAATTCGTCTTTCTATTGGAACAGAACATATTGATGATATCATCGAGGACTTAAACGAAGCATTTCAGGCAATAACGGAATGTAACAGTTCTGGGAATAACGTTTAGGTTGAGGTGCATCAAGATATCGCGAAGCGATTATGCATGGCTTGATGCCTGTAACAGGAAGCCGAAGGCGGAACTGTTATAACGGAATAGAATTGTTTCCGTTCCTTTCTTGTAACTTGGTACAAAATGTGCTAATATTGAAATATATTGGATATGTAGAAAGGCGGGAAACTTATGAAGAGAAAAGGGTTAAAACTTGCACCGAGACTGATGCTTGTGGTTGCAGTTCCACTGCTTTTGATGTTTGGAGTGGCTGTGGCAGGAATCAATTCATCATGCAGTTCCGTTACAGAGGCTATGGTGCTGCATGAATTACAAGCTGCGCAGTATGCATTTGAGGTATCTGTAAATAATATTTCACAGGGAACCTATATGTATTCAAATGGCATTTTTTATAAAGGAAAGCGCAATATCAGTGAAAATACGGAGTTTTTTGACAACTTTAGCCATATGGTTGATTTGGAGGTTACAGTTTTTTATGATAATACCAGAGTTGCAACAAGCCTTGTAGATAAAAATGGAAATCGTATGGTAGGAACAACCGCAGACCCGGAAATATATGAAAAGGTTGTCAAACAGGGAGAGAATTTTTATACGAACCATGTAGATATTGGCGGAGAACTTTATTATGCCATGTATTGTCCGCTGTATCAGACAAACAAAGATGAAATTATAGGTATGACTTTTGTAGGGCTGAAGAAAACCGAGATCAATGCCATTTATATGTCTAATTTTATGAGAAGTTTTATCACGCTTCTTATTATCTTTTTGATTGGATTATTTAGCACATTTATTTCGGTGAGTGTGATAGTAAAAGGGATTAAAAGGGTTATCGAAAAACTGAATCAGCTTGTGGAGGGAAAATTAAATATTCAAGTTGAAGACAAAATATTAACCAGAGCAGATGAAATCGGAGATATTGGCGCCAGCGTGCAAACGCTTGTATCCAGACTTTCTGAGATTGTAGTGGAGATTAAGGAAGCATCGAAAAATCTGGATGAGATTTCAGGCAGGTTTTCAACATCGTTTAATCAAATGACAGGAAATATCGAAAATGTAGATATTTCTGTAGAAGAAATGGCAACAAGTTCTACACAGCAGGCCCAGGATACAACGGAGGCAGGCAACAAAGTCAAGTATATGGGCGATGCGATAGAGACGACTTCTTTCAACGTGGAAGGTCTTGTAGGAAATACAGATAAGATGCGCAATTACAACAAAAGTGTTGAAAGCACACTTACAGAGCTGATTCGGATTAGCGATGACACAAAAGATGCTTTTGATATCGTACATAATCAGACCAATATGACCAATCAATCGGCGCAGGAGATTCAGTCAGCCGCTGACGTTATCACGGATATTGCCGATCAGACAAACCTGCTTTCCTTGAATGCAAGTATCGAGGCGGCGCGCGCCGGAGAGAATGGAAAAGGATTTGCGGTGGTAGCAGATGAAATCAGAAAGCTTGCAGAGCAGTCGGCTGAATCGGCAAGACAGATTACAGGCATCATTGAAATTCTTATCAAAAATTCCAATACCACGGTTGACACGATGGAAAAAGTAACCACTATGATTGAAAAACAAAGCAGTGAGCTTGACAAAACCAAGACGGTTTTCAACAGTTTAAACAGTGAGATTGGAGAGGTAGGCAATGCTGTTGAAAATATTCGGGTTGAGGTGGATAAGCTCAATGATGTAAGAGATACGGTTCTTAGTGCAGTGCAGAGTCTGGCGTCGATTGCAGAACAAAATGCGGCGGGAACAGAACAGACATCAGCATCAATGCAGGAGTTAAGACAGATTGTTGCAGAGTGCACTCCGCAGGTTGAGAAAATTATTGATACCTCAAAAGGGTTGGCAGAAAATATTTCTGTATTTACACTTTAAAAAAGCCGCGCTTTTTATTTCAATGAATGACATGTGTGCAAATTTCTATGGTATCGGTTAGGAAGATTTCAGAGACTCTGGAGTCTTCCGTATTTTTATGTACACGGGCGTTCAAAGGAACTGTTACAGAATAATTTAAAATTCTATTGATTTTTGTACATAAATAGGATTTAATAGATTATAAATACGAACAAAAGCCAGCAGAAGGATTGGATACAGGCTGGCATAATAAGGAAGGGGAAAAAAATGAATCACTTTGAAGAACCAAATAGTACAGATACAGCAATCATCCCGAAAGGAACCATTATAAATGGAAATATTTCAATAACTGACAGACTTGAGATGTATGGTGAGATAAACGGAGACATCAGTTCTGCGAATCGTGTTGATATATGCGGAGAGGTGACGGGAAATATCAATGCAGAGGATCTTCATGCAAAAGATTCTTATATTGTAGGACAAGTTGCATGTGTACAAGAAGCAGTTATTCATGAAAATACAGTAGTCCTTGGAGATATCAATGCACAAAATCTAGTGATTGAGGGTGCAGTACAAGGGCAGATTGATATTAAGAACAAAATTACCGTCGGAGAAAAGGCGATCGTAGAAAGTGATATCAAGGCGAGAGAAATTCAGATAAACAATGGCGCAGTATTAAATGGTCATTGTTCATTGTGCTATTCAGATATTGATGTAAAGGAAGTTTTCCCTGTTACAGAAGAACCGGAAGAAGAGAAATCAGAGGAAGTAAACGAGGCGGAAAAACAAACAGAAGTTGAGGAATCCCAAAAGGACACAATTGAAGAACCATCAGCAGAAGCTGGAAAACCTGAAAAAGCAGAAGAAGAAAATACCGAATCGTCTATGAGTGCAGAACCTGAAAAAGTAACAAAAACAAAAGAATCCAAAGTGAAAAAGGCAGAAGAAAAAGTAGAGGAGCCAAAGGCGAAGAAGGCAGAAGAAGAAAAAACAGAGGAGCCAAAGGTGAAAGAGGTGAGAAAACCCAAGGCAGTAGCAAAACCAAAAGCAGTGAGAAAGAAGAGCATTTCGTCATAGGAGTGTTTTTCGTATGGTTTCAATGATGTAGGATAGCATTATGGAGGTTTGTATGGAGGAAATGGAAGGCAGATATTGCAGGGGAACACAGGCGGAGATAGAGGATATGCTTGATTTTGCCAATATGGTGTTTAGTATTCATTATAGACCAATTGATTTCGCTGCATTATTACCCAAAGCCTACAATGCAAACCGTCACCATCTGATAACACATCATCTGATAAAAGAAGGGACCAAAATCAGGGCACTGATTGACACCTATCCAGTGACAATGCGTTTAAACACAAAAAACGGAAGAGAACTAAAAGCATGTTATGTAGGAAACGTGTCGGTACATCCCAATACACAGGGAAAGGGCTATATGACCGCGCTGATAAAAAAAGCGGAGGAAGATGCCAGAAACCAAGGGTGTGCACTGATGATACTGGATGGAAACAGGCATCGCTATCAACATTATGGATTTGAGCGTGCAGGCGTCAAATACAGATTTCGCACCCAAATCCGCAATATCAGACATTGCTGCGACAAGATGTATTCCAAAGAGTATATGGAATTTCCGGCATATTGTTTTGAGGAGATTTGCGAGGAAAGCCCCTATATAGATTATCTGTATGCACAATATCAGAAACGAACGATGACTGCCCGTACAAGGGAAGATTTTTTGCTGTGTCTGCAAAGCAATTATGCAGTGACCTATGCGGTGCTGCGAAACAACAATATTGCTGGGTATGTGAATCTCTCAAAGGAAGAAGATGCGGTATTGGAGTTTGAGATAGACCAAATGACAGAACTTCCTAGAGTGATCTATGACTTGATGGAAGGGCTTGATCTTGGAGAACTTGCATTTGCAGTGGGGGCAGATGAGACAGAAAAAACAGAATATTTGAACAAAATCTACGATTATCTTGATATCGCGCAATCGCATCAAATAAAAATATTAAATTATGAGAAGGTTTTGGAATTTCTGTTAAGCTGGAAGCAGACCTATGCAGTGCTTGCAGAAGCGGATTATATTGTAGGCGTACAAAATGCCGATTGGACAGAGATGAAAAAATATTTGATTTCAGTGAACAAGAACGAGATTGTAGTGTCACGGACAGAACATGATCCAGACGTTGTTTTTGAAGAACTTGAGTTTGTACGCATTTTGACAACAGCAGGCTTTTTTGCAGAACAGCAAAAAATAGACGCAGGCAAAGTAAAAAATGCACCCTCGAATTGGTTTCCTTTGCCATGTTATCTGCCAGATGCGGATGCATTTTAAGCTTGCGGTATGAAAAAATAATGGGATGATTTATGAGTCCATGTATTTCCAGGAATACATATTGACACTTCTGCATTTGGGGCACACAACATTGCATTGGTCAAATATAAACATTTTGATTTTATCATCGTCTACATTTGCGGTAACAATACGGCTTTGACCGCATTTACACAGAAAGAGGATTTTGCGGTTCATATGTGATGTAAGGCTTTCTCCTCTTAGATTCAGTGCCTTTTCGATGTATTTGAGCTGTTCATCATTATGTACACCACATTCATTCAGTGCCCATCTATACTCGTCGCGTATTATGCGGAGCATATCAGATGGAAGCGATCCATAATGCTGTTCTAATTTTTTTTCAGTAAACATATCTATTACCCTCTTTAAGAAAAATTTTATTTTGATTTTAAGTATATCATAATATGATAAAATATGGAACAGAAATATACGGAAAAATTAAAAAAGTGGCAACAGTGTAGTATACCAAATTCTGTGCGGTAGAGGGAACAAACGAAAAACCCAAGGTATTAGAAATAGGAGATTTTCATGGCAGAGAAACAGGAAATTTTAAATCGCTGGCGTCTTGTACTTGGTAAATACGCAGCAGATCAGATTTCGTTTTCACAAGGAACCGCGCAGGATGGTTCCAGCGAAACGCTGAATTATGTGGATATGGAGCAGGCGCTTGATTTTTTGTATGGAAGAGAATATGGCGAAGAGCAGGAAATTCGTACAGAACGACATGGCGGGAGTGAGGGTTCAAAGCTCACAGTGCCCTACTGGCTGACCAAAATCAAGAAATTATTTCCCAAGCATACAGTAGAGATTATGGAGCGCGATGCGCTGGAAAAATATAATATGACAGAACTTTTGACAAATCCTGATGTGCTTCGGAAATTAGAGCCCAATAAAGAACTGCTCAAAACAGTACTTAGCTTAAAGCATATGATGAAAGGTGAGGTTTTGACGCTTGCAAGAGAGATTGTACGCAAAGTTGCAGAAGACATTATGCGGAAACTCGAACAGGAATTGCAAAAGTCATTCTTTGGAAAACTGAACCGCAATAGCAGCAGTCCGGTGAAGTCAATGCGCAATCTGGACATCAAAAAAACGATTCAGAGAAACTTGAAACATTATGATACCGAGCAGCAGCAGTTGCTGTTAAAGCAGATTTATTTTAATTCCCGAATGAAGAAATTTAATCTCTGGCGCGTGGTTATCTGTGTCGATGAAAGCGGGTCAATGCTTGATTCGGTAATTCATAGCGCGGTGATGGCAGGAATTTTTGCAAAACTTCCAATGCTGGATACAAGACTCGTTATTTTTGATACAAATGTGGTTGATTTGAGCGGATACGTTTCAGATCCTGTGGAAACGCTTATGAGTATTCAGTTGGGAGGAGGCACCAATATTGGCGGGGCGCTTTCTTATTGTGAAAAACTGATTGAATACCCGCACAAAACGATGCTGGTGCTGGTATCAGATTTGTTTGAGGGAATGAGCGCCCAAAATATGTATCATATCAGCAAAGGAATTATTGAGAGTGGCGCCAAGATGATTGTGTTGACTGCACTGGATATGGAAGCAAATCCCTGTTATAACAAAACAGCGGCGGCAGCGCTTGCCGATATGGGGGCGTTTGTGGGGGCAATGACGCCGGAAGAGCTGGCAGAGTATATAGGAAAAATCATTTAGTGTGTGAAAATAGAGGGTAGAAACAGCCATGAAAAATGTGTTATCGCTTTTTGGGGAAGAAACAAAAAAATGGTTTCAAGAAACGCTTGGTGCGCCGACTTTGGTACAGCAGGCAGCATGGCCAAGTATTGCAGCAGGTGGTCATGTATTGGTTTCAGCGCCTACAGGAACAGGAAAAACACTTTCAGCGTTTTTAGTTTTTTTGGATTGGATGCAAAAACAAGCGCAAAATGGCACATTGAAACAAGAATTGCTGCTTATCTATGTTTCTCCGCTCAAATCTTTGGCGTCTGATATTCGGGAGAATCTAAATCGCCCATTGGAAGGAATCGGTGCACAGGACCAGATTGCTATAGGAATTCGCACAGGTGATACACCACAAAAAGATAGACAGAAAATGGTGAGAAAACCGCCTCATATTCTGATAATAACACCAGAGTCTTTGTATTTGATGCTCACAAGCAAAACAGGTCAAAATATTCTGGCAACGGCAAAAGCGGTGATTATAGATGAACTTCATGCGTTGGTTGATACAAAACGGGGAGCGCATTTAATGCTTTCCTTGGCACGTCTGGATTATCTGTGCGGTCAACCTTTACAGCGAATTGGATTATCTGCTACGATTGAACCATTAGAGGCAGCAGCGGACTATTTGGCGCCTGAAACGGTAACGATTGCGGCGCCGCCGATGCAGAAAAAGGTGCAATTAGAGGTGCTTGGCCCCTATGCGGATTTGAGAAAAGGCAGGAGAAAAGACCCTATATGGGAGGAACTTGGCGCACTTGTATATCAGCAATGTTTGAAGAACCGCAGTGTGATTGCTTTTGTGGAGGGCAGGAGGTACGCAGAGAAACTTGCATATTATGTGAATCTTTTGGGCGGAGAAGGGTTTGCGCGCGTGCATCATGGCAGTTTGGCAAAGGAGCAGCGGATAGAAACAGAAGCCGCCTTGCGGGATGGCGGGCTTAGACTTTTGTGTGCAACTTCTTCGATGGAATTGGGAATTGATGTCGGCGAAATTGATCAAGTGCTGCAGGTTGGCTGCCCGCGTACAATTTCGGGTACGATGCAGCGTCTTGGCCGTGCAGGGCATAATCCAGGACGTGTCAGTGTGATGTATTTTTATCCCAGAACAGCGGCAGAATGCGTATCCTGCGGGATGACTGCGCAGCTTGCCAAACAGGGCGGAATAGAGCAGATTCAACCGCCGTCAGGCTGCCTGGATGTACTCGCCCAGCATTTGGTTTCCATGGCAGCTTTTCGCAGCTATGAATTGGATGAAGTGATGGAAATTTTGCCAAGAGCCTGGCCGTTTCGTGAGATTACCAGGGAAGAAGTGAAAGCGATACTTGGTATGCTTGTCGGTGATTATGAGCATGAACAGGATATTCCAGTGCGGCCAAGAGTCTTGTATGATCGGATACATGAGCGTGTCGAAGGGGATGGATACAGCCGAATGCTGGCGATATCGGCAGGCGGTACGATTCCTGACAAGGGGCTGTATGCCGTGAAAACACAAGAGGGCGTGAAGGTTGGTGAAATGGACGAAGAGTTTGTCTATGAATCTCAGAAAGGTGACCGCTTTATTTTGGGGGCTTTTGCATGGAAAATCACCAATATTAGCAGAGATACAGTGACTGTGGTACAAGCTCCGGCAGAGGGGGCAAGACTGCCATTCTGGAAAGGAGAGATAAAGGGAAGGGATAAACGAACAGGAGAGGCTTTCGGCAGAATATTTCATTCCCTGCAGCAGTCATATGAAGACGGTGTACTTTTGGAGGCATTACAGAAGTTGGGGCTTGATGAGACAGCCGCAGAACTTGCATACGGATATTTGGAGCGGCAGATAAAGGCCGCAGGAGGGCTGCCAGATGACAAGACAATACTGGTAGAACATTTCAGGGATTCATCAGGAAACAGTCAGTTGATGTTTCATTCTATATTTGGAAGGCGCATAAATGGTCCATTGTCATTACTGGCAGCACATGCAGCGAGAGAACAGCTCCATGCAGAGGTTGGGAGTGTGGACGAAGAAGATGGTTTTTTGTTGTTTGCCTATGGGAAAAGTGTGCTGCCAAACGGAATTTTGCAGAGAATGGACCCAGAAACTTGCATTTTGCAGTTGGAAGCTATGTTGCCTGCCACACCGCTTTTTAATATGGCATTTCGGTATAACAGCGGACGTGCGCTGATGATGGGAGTGCGCAAAAATGGGCGGCAGCCGCTCTGGATGCAGCGGTTAAGAAGCGCAGAACTGCTAGAGCAGGTTGTAAGGCAGCAGAAGCACCCCTTGATTCGGGAAACCAGACGGGAATGCATGCAGGAGCTGTGGGACGTTTTGGGTGTAAAGGAATTATTGCAGGATATTCGTTCGGGCGCGGTGGAAGTCAGGGAATTTTATTCAGAATTGCCGTCTCCGATGTCGCTGCCTTTACAATGGGAGCAGGAGAGTGCAATGATGTACGATTATTCGCCTACGCCACGCGGAATTCATCAGGCAGTAGGAGAAGCACTAAAAGAAGTCCTCAAAGAACAGAATAGATTGGTGTCTCCTGGAGGACGGGAATTGATGCAGGTACAGGAGAGACAGCGGCTCCCAAAGGATGAAAAGCAACTTCATGCACTTTTGATGACAGAGGGTGATTTGGCCGCCGGAGAATTGGAGATTCCGCCAGAGTGGCTGGAGAGCCTGGCGCAAAGCGGCAGGGTGATGTATTTAGAGCAAGGGTTATGGATTGCGGCAGAAGAGGCCGAAAAATATGCGCTTGCGTTAGAAGAGCAAAACTGTCCGCGCCAGACGGACAAAATGCCTGACAAAAAGGAAGTGCTGCAAGGGGAATTGTTGTCGATTGTTCGGCGTATGCTCCGATATCGCGGTGCGGCAGATGTAGTTCAAACCGCACAGCGATATGGACTTTCTGAGGATTTAGCTGAGAAAGTATTAGAGGAATTGTGTCAGCGCAAAGAAGCAGTAAAACAGGATTCCATATATTATCATGCGGTTTTGTATCAGCGAGCCCAAGTACAGACATTGAAAAACCGCCGTGAAGAAGCACGTACTTGTCCGCCAGAAGCATATGTGGCGCTCCTGCTTGGCCGGATAACCTCAAGTGCGCCAGAAACAGAGTGTCTAAAAAATGGATTAAAGCGCTATGTAGGAACTGTAATTCCGGCTGTATACTGGGAAGAGGTTTTGCTTCCGCAAAGAGTCAGAAATTACAGAGAGGGACTATTGGATACGTACCTTGCAGAAGGGGAGCTGTTCTGGCATATGGAGGGGAAAGGCGGCCTGCGTTTTGATTACCAGGAGGAGATTGACTGGGATGCAGATATTTGTCAGCCTCAAGAAGCACTGACAGAACAAGAACAGGTGTTATATGACGTATTGTTCAAACGCGGCGCAAGTTTTATGCAGTCGTTAAATGGTGTGCTTGGCGGGCAGTCACCTTATGATACGTTGTTGTCTTTGCTGGAAAAAGGGCTGGTGTATGCAGACAGTTTCGTGCCAGTGCGTCAGTGGCTTGACAAGGAGAAAACCAAAAAAGCACCGGCAAGGCAGCGTATCAATATGAAGGTCAAGGCACTGCAGGCCGGGCGATGGGATCTTGTCAGACCATTAAAACAATTATCTATTGAAACAAAATTGGAGCGGTGTTTCGAACAGTACCAGATTTTGAGCAGGGAAACAGCAACTGCGTATGGGCTTTCCTGGCAAGAAGCGTTGTCGGTACTGCGAATATGGGAATATACAGGCCAGGCAAGACGTGGATATTTTGTAGAAGGGTTATCTGGGGCGCAGTTTATTCAGGGAAAAGATTATGCATCTGTGGTAAGGATGCTTCAGAATCCAGAAAAGAAGCTGATTTGGATAAATGCGGCCGATCCTGTGCAGTGCTGGGGAAAGGTATTGTCACACAAGGAAGGGCGAAATTTTCTGAATGTGCCAGGTACGGCTGTCGCCTGCCTTGGCGGAATTCCTATTGCGGTGATGGAACGGCAGGGAACTGTCCTTCGTGTATTTGAACAAGAGCCGTTAGAAGAATGTCTGATTCTTTTTTCGGAGGAGTATAAACACAAGAAGCTGTTTGTGTCAAAAAAGCGTATTGTGGTAAAGAATTATCCAGATGCTGCAAAAGAAGCGCTGGAGCGGGCAGGATTTTATAGGGAGATGCAGGATTATGTTTTGTACAGATGATATAGAAAATTGGAGTAAGCTGCTGGCAGAAGTTGATGATGTCTATTTGACTGGAATTGCAAACAAAGGAATTGTCAAGCGTGCATACAAGGATAAGGAAGAGGGCAGCTATGAAGTACTTTCGCTTGGCAAAGAAGCAAAGGTCCGTGTTGGTGAAGAGACTGTAGAACTTCGGATTCCTCTGGGGGAAAGCAGTTGTTCCTGCCCGTCAAGAACCATTTGCCGCCATGTAGTACTTGCAATTTTGGTGGTAAAGGAGCAGGCAGCAGAAGCGCAGTCACAAAATTGTGCCACATCAGAAAAACCCGTGCAGCCTTTGGAAAAAAGCAGTGATTTACAGGCAAAATTATTAGAGGAAATTGCTGCATATCCGCTTGAACCGCTCAGAAAGATGTTGGGAGGCAAACAGCTTCAGGAAATGGTAGTACAGACAAAAGCAAAATTTATGCCGCCGATTGACTATGCGAATGTGATTACCGTTGATTTGCAGAGAGTGGGGCAGAAGGTGAAATTGTTGTCGCCGCTCGAGTATTCTTCTTGTACCTGCCATAAAAAGGAATTGTGTGTTCACAAGGCAGCGGCGCTTTTGTGGTGCAAAATGGATAAAGGATATGTCAAACTTGAGGAGGTGGAGGGGGAACTTTCCGGCTCATTAGGGTTTGATATAGAACAGATAAAAGGGGCAGCGCAGCAGATGAAGCAATTTTTGGAGGAGTTGCTCCAAACAGGTTTGGCCCGGACTTCACCAGATGCATTGGATTATATGGAACGCATTGCGATTATCAGCCATAATGCACGGCTTGCTAAATTTGAGGGATATTGGCGTGCTTTGAAGGATTCCTATGAGAGTTACTTTAAAAGAAAAGCATCTTTCCGCATTCGCAATCTGACTGCGCAGATATCGCTGCTTTATCATCGTACACAGCTTTTGCTGGAAGCAGAGAGCGAAAATCAGATTTTAGATTTGGCAGGAGAATTTAAAGCAGAGTATGTACCTGTTGGCACGTTGGATTTAACAGGCATTGCGATGGAACGTTTCCAGAGTCAGACAGGATATGAGGGAGAAACGGTTTATTTTTTGGAAGAACATACAAAACAATGGTATACCTATACGATGGCAAGACCTGTGTTTTATGAAAAGTCAGGCAGACGTGGGAAATTAGGAAAAGCGGCGGCACCGTGGCAAATTCCGCTGTCAATGGAAGAGCTTGCAAAAGCAAAAATCCATTTGGAGGGAGCAAAGGCAGATATACGCAGAAGACTTTCTGCCAGTCAGGAAACCAAAGGAGAGCTTTGTGGCAGCAGAAGAGAGCCAGACTGTCTGTATACCAGTGATTTTGGAGAATGGTATTATGAGGATTTTGGTGTGCTTTTTGCGCAGTGGTTTGCCAAACAAACAAATTTGTGGCGAAATGGGCAGGAGACAGAAAAAGATGGGGGCTATTTGGTATGTTTGCGTCCAGAATCATGCGAGAAAGCATATTTTTCGGAAACCGAACAAAAATTGTTTATGAGCCTTTTTGATAAGGCGGGGCATGAGATTGTGATCGAGGTTGTCTACGCAAAAGAAGAAGAGTGGGGAATTCGCTTTTTAGAGCGGATTACAAACGAAAAATTGCCTTATTTTTTAGGGAAAATTTATTTTCGGGAAGGGCGAATCCGGCTGTATCCTGTGGCAGTATTTGAGAAAGGAGAATTGCGAGATGACATATTCTGACAGGAAAGAAGAAGTGTTTGCGAATTTGCTGGATGATGTGGATAACCTGCTTGAGGAATTATTTCAAAGTGGTTATGATACAATTCATGACAGTACCATGCAAGCCCTGCAGCGCGCAGCAGAAGAGACAGAACAAATCGGAATGGCATATTTGTCGTCACTTCTGCATACATTGGCAGCAGGGCTTGCGGTGCGGCGGCATCAAATCAACCCGCATGAAGATGGAATGGCCGCAGTTTTTGCAAAGTTAAATGAATATCTGTATCTGTGTCGGGGAAAAATTGCCTGTGACAGAGGGCGGGATTATTACCTTGCATCGCCAGATGTTTGATACTGGCATTTAGTTCCCCTGAATTGTAAATCCTTTTTCTGTAAGGAGATCCAAAATTTTTGCAGCGCTTTCGTCGTCAAGCTGGATCATGCTTGACGCCAGCTCTAAGGCGGCATCGCCGCTGTACAGATCCTCTTCAGAGTAGATCTTGAGGGCAGTATCGCCATGAATGATAGGTACTGCATAAACATGAAGCTGTTTATCAATGACTAGATAGTATCCAGAATCCGTTTCATTCAAGCCATTTGTGAAGGTTATATCCATATGGTAGGTCTTATTTTGTTCCAACATAAACACAGGATAAATAGATTTTATTATCTCGTCTTCTTTTTTGGCAGCATCATCTTCTGACAGAGACAGCGTATTTTCTATAAAGGAACGGAGTGGTATTGTTCCAGTCTGTGAAAATTCGATGGGATTGCCAGCTTTTATAACAATTTTGTGTTCTCCTTCAAGTTCTTGAAGCTCTATTTTTAGCTGCAGTGTATTGTCTGCTCCCTGTGCAAAAGATATTTTATTTTCCAACAAAACATTTATGACGTCATGCATACTAGAAGGGAGTTTGTCTTTTGCAGAGGCATTCATGTATTGCTTATTCTCATAGAGATTCATTTTGAATTTTCCATCGAGTGCCATATCATTTACATGATAGCTTTTTATAACATCTGCAATCTCTGAGGAAGCTTCCCAGTTAGGAACTTCTATAACGATTTCATCTGTTTTCTTCCATCCGCTAGTGATACTAGACGCACTGGCTATTTCTCCAGAAGAAGAGTAGTAGTCTGTGCCATCATAGGTAATCTGGGCATTTGCCTCTTTTACACTGTCAAAATTAATCAATGGATTTTTCATGGAAAGCAATTCTGTTAGTACTGCGTAACAGCGTTTTTTAGACCCATCTTTGTCAAGTTCAATTTGGAGGTATACATCCATAGGCGACATTTCCACGGATACAATTGTCACTGTTTCACCAGCGTTGATAAGCTCAGAAGAACTCTCGCGGGTCGGCAGAGCGTAGGAGGTCACATCTTCAAACAGCTCGATTTGCGTGTTGATTTTGACAGGATAGGAGCCGATATCATCGACAAGACGTGGTGTTTTGTCACTGCACAGTTCAGAAACATCATCTTTTGGCACATATCCTCGTTTTCCTTCAAATTCTACTTCTACCCAGTCATCTTCGATTTTGACAGCTTTTTCAATTGTCATCCTGCCAATCGTACCAAGCGGCAGATAATCTGTGCCTGGACCGCAATATACATCAATTTGTTTGTCGAGTTCAAGAACAGCGGTTTCTTCTACGATATCTGGTTTGTTTTGAACAGTGGTATCGCCTGCTTTTTGTGTTTGGCAGGCAGATAAAATCAATGCAGTACCAAGAGATAAAAACAAATAAGATACTTTTTTATTCATATTCATTCTGTCCTCCGTTCCTTTATTTTTCGTACAATTTTCAAGTCGAGTGCTTTTAATTGCTCATATACCTGCTGTGTAAGATTCTCGATGGTTTCTCTGTCTTGCGGTGGGATTTGTTTTTCTTCAAATACTTCTAAAAGGGCGGCGTGATAATCTCTTTTATGTTTTTTGTTTAGGCTGTTCCAGTTCACGTTCGAAAAATAGTGAAAAATATCTTTGTCCACCTTTAACTTTGACTGTAAAATCAAAACGCCAATAACTGGATATCCTGTATACCCCTGCCAATATGTACCATTGTCGGTTGAAGCGTAGGTATTGTCATTCCATTCCACTTGATAACTTTTTGAGCCATCTGAAGAAACAACGTCAGCAGTGTTTTCTTTGATACAGATTCGGCTGTCCGCCAAAGCAGAATATGCTTCATATATTTTTTCAATTGGTGGTAATTTTTGCATTGAGATCCTCCATTCTAATGTACGCTGCATCAGAAAAAGCAGTTGTGAGATAAGGTTCTAATTTGCAGTATTTGCAAAGTGCACAAATACCGCTATTATAAATATCATAAGCAATCTTTTGGGGTATGTCAAGTTGGAAAGTAATCAGGGATATGTAAAACCATGCAAAAAACGAGGCTGCTGCAATAAGTGCGACAGCCTCGATGATTTTATGCATACGCTGATGCAGAGGAAATATGCCACTAAAGTGGCGCATCAGCGGCGCGTGAGTAGGAGAAGATGGATCTTCCCTACTCGATTTGATTATCAGAAATTAAATTATCAGCTAAGGTTTCAAGTTGTGGAATATTGTCTGGTTTAAGTGCAGATTTAACAGACACAACAGGTTCTGCAACAGTGATGTTTTTCATCGTTTCCAGTAATGATTTGATGCATTTGGCTGCCATTGGTGCCCAGGAGCCGTTTTCAATTATGCCAACAGTACGATTTTGGTAGTTTTTGGACTTTAATTTGTACAGAAAGTTTTCCATTGCTGGAAATATTCCGCCATCATAGGTTGCACTAGCAAGTACTAAATGGCTGTAACGGAACGCATTTTCTACAGCTTTATGGATATCGTCGCGGCATAAATCAGTAATATGTACATTAGGAGCTCCTTTTGATTCCAAGAGTTCTTTTAGCTTTGCGGCAGCTTGTGCAGTATGTCCATGGATAGAAGCATAGGCAATCAGGATTCCCGTATCTTCTGGTGCGTAACTGCTCCAGGTAGTATACTTTTCAATATAATACGCAAGATTTTCAGCCAGTACAGGCCCATGCAGAGGGCAGATGGTATTTATTGGAAGTGTGGATGCTTTTTTGAGCAACGCCTGCACCTGCATACCATATTTTCCGCATATATTGGTAAAATAGCGTCTTGCTTCATCAACCCAGTCTTCTTCGGCATCTCTCGTTCCAAACTTGCCAAAACCGTCAGCGCTGAACAAAACGTTATCGGTTTGGTCGTAAGTAACCATAACCTCTGGCCAGTGAACCATCGGCGCCATAATAAACTGTAAGGTATGTTTTCCAAGAAGAAGCGTATCACCTTCTTTTACCAGAACAGTTTTGCCATCAATATCTGCGTCAAAAAATTGTCCAAACATAGAGAAGGTCTTGGCATTTCCAACAAGCTTCATATTGGGAAATAACGCCATTAATTCCAAGATGCTTCCGCCATGATCGGGTTCCATATGCTGGATAACCAGATAATCAACCGTTCTGTCCTGCAATGCTTCTTTCAGGTTTTGCAGCCATTCTTCAGTTGCTCTTGGATCAACGGTGTCCATCACGGCGATTTTTTCATCCAATATTAAGTAAGAGTTGTATGCCATGCCGTTTGCGACATGATATTGCCCTTCAAATAATGTTATTGTTCGGTCATTGACACCTACGTTTAGAATATCCTGTGTTACATTTTCCATTTTTCTTATGTACTCCTTTATTGTCATAATTTTATAATTTGAATTTGCTCATATCCTCTACAAGGGTATCAACTTTTTGCTCCAAGTCGGTGATTACAGAACCAGAATCCGAAACAACCTGCAAAAGTTCTGTTGACATTGCAGCGGTTTGTTCTGTCACGGTGGCATTATCCTGAGCAATTCTGTTTAAGGTATCAAGTGCTTGTGTTACAGTGGAGCGCTGGCCTTCAATACCCTTTGTCATGGTATCAATCGTATGTACTGCGGTAACACAATAATCAAGCTCCTGATAAAGCTGAGTAAAGTTCTGGCTTGTGTCCGTGATGGAATTAACCTGTAAGGCTACAGCACTGCTGATTTCTTCCATAATTTTAACAGACTGTGCTGCATTTGTGAGGAGTTCTTCCACAACCCTTCTGATTTCTTCAACAGATTCGGAGGACTGCTGTGCTAATTTTCCGATTTCGTCAGCGACAACCGCAAAACCTCTACCAGATTCTCCTGCTCTTGCTGCTTCAATGCTTGCATTCAAAGAGAGAAGACTTGTCTGGTCGGATATTTCATTAATCAGGTTTGCCGCCATTTGAATTTGCTGAACGGACTTATTGGTAGCTTCCGTCTGTTCGTGCATTGCCCGAATATTGTTCTGTGTCTGGTCATTTGCAGTAATTAACTGCTTTAGATTTTCCATTGACTTTTCACTGAGCTGCTTCATATCCTTTGCATTCTCGTCAAGTGTTCTGACTTCCTGCCCAGTTCGGTCAATATTTTCACCCATAACATTTGCCTCATTGGAAGCATCGTCTGTAGAAGAAGCCTGTTCTGTGACGTTGTTTGCAATGGAATCAACTGCGATAGATACCTCGGAAATGGAGTTGCGCATATTGTTAAAGGTATTGCTGAATTTGTGCAGAGCATTTGTAACGCCATCTACCACTTCTGTAATATTTTGCAATAGTACACGGAAATTACTCTGTGCCGCTAACAATGCATTTGCAGTCTGGCCAATTTCATTATTCTGTTGAATTTTCACAGAGGAGGTCAAATCTCCAGTGGCAAAGATATCGGCAAAGGACTTTATTTCTTTAAGCGGCTTGATAACATGTGTACCAAAGACGAGCGCTATTAAGAGCGATATAATAATTGTCAGGATAAATACAACGCAATAGCGGATGACTGCACCATGGTATTCTGTATCCAAAGAATTTTTGATGTTTGCTGTTTCGCGTTCCATATCATCAACATAATTTCCAGTAGATATAACCCAGTTCCAAGGCTTGAACAACTGAGAATATGCAATTTTGGGCGCGATTGTGACCCCATCTGATTTCGTGAAAGCAAATTGATTATATCCGCCGTTTTCTGCATTATTGCAGGCATTTATGGCTCCCTGTGTAATATAGACGCCATTCACATCTTTTAAATCATAACGGTTTGTTCCCTCGTCTTCTGTGAGGATTGGATGCATGATAAGCAAGCCGTCTGTAGCGTCAATCCAGATATATCCGCTTTGATCATCACGGTAGCGCATAAGGCGGATCGTTTCTTTGGCATCTGTCATGGCCTGTTCCTCTGTTTTTTGTCCAGCCTGATATTTGTCATATTCATTTTGTGCTACAGAGATAGCGCTTTGTATCTGTGATTTAATCTCTCCCTTATAGCCGTCATCAACAGCTTGTGAATAAATATTATAAGAAGAAGTTGCCATATGCTTAATGGACAAAATAGCATTAAGTCCGATGCTGACGGCCGTTATGATTACAATAGTGACGCTTATCAGCATGAGAGAGCTAATAAGACTTGTTTTCTTTTGCTGTTTTTTTTCATTCATTGTGAATACCTCGTTTATTTCTTTTGATAACCGCCTGCTACTTGTGCCTGACATATGCAATTATTTATATTAATTTTACTCTTTTCGGCACTAAAAATCAACATATTTCAATAATTCTGATAGTGTAAGGGCGTTTTTTGTTTAAAAAGCAAATGAAAAATCAACTTGACATTGTGTTGCAAGCAATAGTATCTTTATCTATATCAAATACAACGGAAATCTGCTTGTGTTATTTTGCATAAAAGATTTTGAAGGTGCGTGTATGATTGCAAGGAGGGCATAAAATGAGGTATTTTGGTGGCTGTGACGCAGGTAGTACCTATACGAAATGTGTAATTATTGACGAGAATAGCGAAATTGTGGCAAGTGTGATAAACAAAAGCCGTATCAATCCTGTTTTGAGCGCGCAGTCAGCGCTTGATGAGGCGGCTGCCAAAGTAGACGGTCTGCAGTCGGCAAAGGACTTGGCCTATTTGGTCGGGACAGGATATGGGCGCAATAAGGTGCCGTTTGCAGATGAGAATATATCTGAGATTAGCTGCCATGCAATGGGGGTGCATGTTACCAATCCTAAAGTGCGTGCAGTGATTGATATTGGCGGACAAGATGTGAAAGGAATCGCGATTGATACAGATGGAACCGTGCTGAATTTTGCAATGAATGACAAATGTGCGGCTGGAACAGGCCGTTTTTTTGAAAGTATGGCAAATGCATTTGAAATGTCAATCGAAGCGTTTTCTGCGCTTTCTTTGAAAGCAAAAAATGTGATACCAATTACAGCACAGTGTACAGTATTTGCCGAGAGCGAGGTGGTGTCTCTGGTGGGAGAAGGGAAACCAATGGAAGAGATTGCAGCAGGAATTCAGCTTTCTGTTGCAAAGAGATGTTTTGTGATGGCGAAAAAAGCAGGTGCAACAGACCATATTGCATTAACGGGAGGTTGTGCCAAGAATGAAGGTCTGAAACGGGCAATTGAAAAAGTACTGAAACTTCATGTAATAGAGTTGGAAATTGATCCACAATTGATGGGCGCGCTTGGTGCGGCTGAGTACGCAAAACGGAAGGTCGGCGTTTAACGGAAGGTCGGCGTTTAACGGAAGGTCGGCGTTTAACGGAAGAGCGGCGTTTGAAGAAAGGGCAGCGTTTTAGGAAAGGAAACAGTTAAGATGATTTTTAGGATTTTGCGCGGTGTTATGTTTGCAGCAGCAGCTTTTTTTATCGTGACATTTGTCATATATTTTTTGAATCTTGATATGAAAGTAGTTGCAAAAATAATGCCGATTATTGAGAAACATTATGATGCAAGGCATAGAGAGCCTTTTGGAGCTTCTGGATTGGTACAGGAAAAGAGTTTGTAATATGAATTTGTATGATGAACTGATAAAGGAAATTTTGGGACAATTGAATCGGATTGCACAGTCAAAAGACGCAAAAATGACATCGCCATCAAAGCAATGGAAAGATGTTGGAGAACATCATATGATACTTGGAAGAGAGGCAGCATATGAGCTGGGAGGCGGCAGTATGCCTGGGCTGAGTGGATGCCTGTATACAACAAGTCCAATATTGCTGCAAGAAGGTGTCTATTTATATGGAAAGGATTTGACACAGATTAGAGAAAACCAGCCATATGCGCGGATTGTTTTGGCGGAGCTGGAGGAGGCAGATGAGGAAGAGGCGCTGTACCGCAAATTTCGAGAAATTGATTATGTGCGGTATCATATACATCCAAAGGGCTATATGGCAAGGATATCGCCTGTGAGCCAAAGGGAACCAGTGCGTATCGCAAAAAAGGCTTTGAGAGAGAATATAAGCTTTGGAGCTGTGGGGCAGATGTATCTGGAACGATATCGAACCATCTCGTCTGTAAAGAATGTAAACGTGATTTTTGTGACCCAAAAAGAATTTGATTATCATGCTTTAGATGAAAAGCTTCGAAAAGCAGAACAGATTACACAGTCCTTAAATTACATTTTTACAAATTTAAGCATGGATTGCGGTACATGCAGCTTAAAAGCTGTATGTGATGAGGTGGAAGGACTGCGTAATCTGCATTTTGAGAATCGGTGTACTTGAATTAAGAAATAATTTAATTCTTTTCCAATAATTGTGTCATAATAAATTCTGGAACATGTTCTTCTTGGATTTTTAGAGAATGGGAAAATTCTTGAAAAATCTTCTTTTCGGCATCATGCATAATCCGTTCATCGGATGCAGAGAATTTCTTTCCTGTTTCAAGGAGGCTATTCTTTCTTTTGTGGAGTTTTATAAGCAATGCGATAATCTTGCTGATATCATCACTGCGGACAATATTGAGGTAAGCGGATTTCCTAAGATTATTATTGTCAATCCACTCAATATCTTCCGTTGCGGAATGTTTGATAACATAAATGATTTCTTCTTTGCTCATAAGTTTTCTGAGACGCAGCTTGTCCGTGTCGACAGGTACATATAGCGTGGATTTTTTCTGATCGGAGAGCGGATGCATGATATAATACATACGTTTCTTGTCGGTTAGTTTCTCTTCTCGAATGTCCTCAATACAGCATACCCCTGCAGATGGATGCATTACGATATTTCCAATTTCAAACATTAGAACGCTCCTTTCCTAATTGTTAAGTTGTTTGAACAAATTTTGGCAGATTTGTGAATATTTACAAAAAGAGCCGCACCACATTCGGAATTAAGATGTGAAGCCGCCCGATACACATAATAACCAAAATTATTTACATAACTATTCTAACATAAAAAAGTGTGCATTGTAAGTGTTTTTTGAAAATATTTGGAAAGCATTGTAATAGTTGTTACTTTTCACACCCGCGCCATGCACTTGCTGCATGGCGTCGGAGCAAGCGCCAAAATGCGTGCTTTTTAGCATTTTGTGTGCATCAATTGTTGCAATTCACACCGAAATCGTTGTAAGTATATGAGAAATCTGGCGTAAGTGTGAATTGTAACAATAGTTGTTACTTTTCACACCCGCGCCATGCACTTGCTGCATGGCGTCGGAGCAAGCGCCAAAATGCGTGCTTTTTAGCATTTTGTGTGCATCAATTGTTGCAATTCACACCGAAATCGTTGTAAGTATATGAGAAATCTGGCGTAAGTGTGAATTGTAACGAATAGTTCAACAGATATTTCGCTTTTGCGATATCGAAATCCTTGCTTGTTTTCTCGTTTTGATAGTGATACAATGATGACGGTTCATTTGGAGACCAAAAACATTTTTGAGACAGGCTCTGGAAATAGGGAGGGTATTAGAATTGAAATATTTAAAACAGTTTTTGATTATTTTGGTAATTTCATTGGCAGGTGAAATATTAAAAGCAGTGCTTCCGCTGCCAGTTCCGGCCAGTATTTATGGGATGGTTCTTTTGTTTGCGGGGCTGGTGTTAGGGATTATAAAACTTGATGCAGTGAAGGAAACGGGAAAATTTTTGATAGAGATCATGCCGGTGATGTTTATTCCAGCCGGTGTTGGGCTAATGTCATCATGGGGCGTACTAAAGCCAATGTTTGTTCCGGTAAGTGTTGTGACAGTGGTTGTTTTGGTGGCGGTGATGGCAGTGACAGGAAACGTATCACAGGCAATCATTCGGTATAAAAGAAGAAAAGAGAACAAAAAAATGTAAAAATAGTAAAAATATACACAATAATCCGTAAGAAAATAACAAAATGATGTTATATAATAGATAGGAAGGTTAATAATGAATGAATTTATGCTAGATTCTGCTTTTGCAGGTGTGACAATCAGTTTGCTGACCTATATGATTGGCATGGCGCTCAAGAAAAAGTTCCATAGCGGAATACTCAATCCACTGCTTTTGTCTATAGCGGTAACAATTGTGCTTTTGATATCAGCCGGAGTGGATTATGATACTTACAATGAGGGAGCAAAATATTTGAGCTGGCTTTTGACGCCAGCGACCGTCTGCCTTGCGATTCCGTTGTATGAACAGTTGGAATTATTAAAAAAGAACTGGGCAGCAGTAGCGGCAGGAATTGTATCTGGTGTTTTGACAAGCCTGGCAACGGTATTTGTACTTGCTTTGCTGTTTGGATTAAATCATCAGGAGTATGTTACATTGCTTCCGAAGTCTATCACAACTGCAATTGGTATGGGAGTATCAGAAGAACTTGGCGGATATGTCACGATTACAGTAGCGGTCATTGTGATTACAGGGGTGCTGGGAAATATTTTGGGCGAACTGGTATGCCGCATTTTTGGAATCAAAGAACCAATTGCAAAAGGATTGGCGCTGGGGACATCTGCACATGCAATTGGAACAGCAAAGGCGATGGAACTTGGAGAAATTGAGGGCGCTATGAGTAGTTTGTCTATCGCAGTAGCTGGAGTGATTACGGTAGTCGGAGCTTCAATTTTTGCCAATTTATTGTAGAGCAAAAGCGGAATAGAAATGGGGAAGACATGAAAGATTTTGAAAAAATGACAGCGCCGCGAGGCAATATCAATGCAGAAAGCTGGTTTATCGAAAGTTATCGCAGACACCAGGGGCATCCGATAAAAATATTAATTTCGTTGTACAAAGGAAATTATCATAAATTTGTTTTGGCTGTCATTACATTTTTTATCAAGCATTCCTGCGTGTGGGTGCTGCCAATTGTGACTGCGAATATTATCAATGATGTCACAACTTCAAATCCCAATACAATTAGAAATATTATCTTTTATGTTGTGCTTGAGTCAGCACTGATTTTGATTAATATTCCAATGAATTATTTGTATACCTCTTATAAGAGTCTGGCGACGCGTTATGTGGAAACCGGACTTCGGAAAGCATTGGTGCGAAAACTACAGCAGCTTTCTATTTCTTACCATGTGGAAACACAGTCTGGACGGCTGCAGTCCAAAATTATGCGTGATGTGGAAGCGGTAGAAACGCTGTCAACGCAAATGTTCCTAAGTATATTGAATATTGCGCTTAACATTGGGGTGGCGCTTGTTGTTACAGGTACCAAAAGCAAGACTGTTCTTGTATTTTTCCTTTTTGCGGCGCCTGTTGCGGCGATTACGATGGTTTCTTTTCGGAATGTCATGCGAAAAAGCAATACGGAATTTCGAAAGGAAATGGAAGAAACTTCTGCCCGTGTAATGGAGATGGTAGAGCTGGTGCCAGTGACAAGAGCGCATGCTCTTGAAGATGAGGAAGTGCAAAAGATTAGCGCACAGCTTTTTGCGGTTGCAGAGAAAGGATATCGTTTAGATGTAGTGCAGGCACTGTTTGGATCGGTTGGCTGGGCAATATTCCAGCTTTTTCAGGTGGTATGCCTTGCCTTTACAGGCTATCTTGCGATTGCCGGAAGCATTCAGGTTGGAGATATTACCCTATATCAGAGCTATTTTGCAACAGTTGTCAATCAGGTATCTGCAATCGTGACACTTCTGCCGATCATTACAAAGGGAATTGAGTCTGTCAATTCAATTGGCGAAGTCCTGCTGTCTGAGGATGTGGAGAAAAATGAAGGCAAAGAGCAATTGACAGATGTTAATGGGGTATTTGATTTTAAGAATGTCTGCTTTCATTACAAAAATAACACGAATTTGGTATTAGATCATCTGAATCTGCAGGTGAAACAAGGGGAAACAATCGCTTTTGTTGGGGAATCCGGCGCCGGAAAGTCAACGATTTTAAATATGGTTATCGGATTTCATATGGCAGGAGAAGGGGCGGTTTTGCTCGATGGACATGATATAAGCAAAGTGGATCTTCGTACTTACCGAAAGCATTTGGCTGTTGTACCGCAAACATCTATTTTGTTCTCTGGCACTATCAGGGAAAATATTACATATGGATGTCCCAATGTTACGGAGGAGCAGCTTGCAGAAGTGGTGCGGGCGGCAAATCTGACCGATATGGTGGCAAACTTTCCACAAGGTCTGGATACTATGGTAGGAGAGCATGGCGGGAAACTTTCTGGTGGTCAGCGTCAGCGGATTTCGATTGCAAGAGCACTGATTAGAAATCCTAAAATTATTGTATTGGATGAGGCAACATCTGCGCTTGACAGCATTTCTGAACGTATGATTCAGCAGGCAATTGGCAATTTGATAAAAGATAGGACCACATTTATTGTGGCCCATAGATTATCCACTATCAGAGATGCTGACAAGATTGCAGTAATTGCAGGCGGCAAATGTGTGGAATACGGAACTTATGAAGAGCTGATGGAGCGAAAAGGTGAATTCTATCATATGAAAATGATACAGAATAACTAAAAATCCCAATCACATTGTAAGACGCCTATAAAATTCCAATCATTCAGTGGCGTGGTGTGCGAAGCGGTTTGCTGCATGATACAACCGTGTACCGATAATCCAGGCCGCTACCATTTTGGCGGCATCACCTATCAAATATGGCAGTACACCGACAGCAAGAGCCTCCATAAAAGATAAGGAATTTTGACGTGCCAGCCAAATTGTTCCAAAAAGGTAACATACAACGGTGCCAAGAATCATTCCCAGGAAAGAAGGAATGGTTTGCGCTTTAAAATGCCAGATAGCCCAGCCGGCAATCGGAGCCATCAGAATGAAACCAGCAAGATAACCGCCAGTCGGCCCGGCCAGTTTGCCAATTCCTCCTGTAAATCCTGAGAAAACAGGCAGCCCTATAATACCGATCAAAAGATAAACCAAAAAGCTGATTGTGCCGAGTTTGGGGCCTAGGACATATGCGGACAGATATACAGCAAGTACTGTAAAAGAAATTGGTACTGGGCTAAAGGGAAGCGGAATGGAAAGCGGCCCTAATATGCAGGTGACAGCCGTCATAACACCAATCAACGCCATTTGTTTTGTGGTTAAGAAATTTTTTTTCATTTTCTCAGATCCTTTCTGTATGTAATGGTTCAAATCCAATTGTTAACTAGAAAAAAATATATGGTTAACAATTATAATTTAACTTAACATGAATCTGGTAAAATGTCAATCGGGTAGGAGATAGATTATTATTTTATCTATCTCCTACCCGATTTTCTACAAACTAATATTCGGCTTTTATAAAGCTAAAGCAATAATGTAAATAACCATAAATATAAGGCTTAATAATAAAGCAATAATAGATACCACTAGACCGCCGATTGAGATTCCCTTTGAACCGTTCTGCTTAGAAAGCCCGATTCCAGAACAAACAATACCAGCTATGGATAAAATAAGATCAATAAAAGGAACCCAGAATCCTATCAAGGCAAAAATACCAACTACAAGCCCACAAATTGCAATATTATTATTTTTCATTGGCATTGTGTCATATACAGTTGCCCGAACTGGCTGAACATACGGCTGTCCTTGATTATAAGCCTGATTCTGATTGTAGGATTGATTTTGATTAAACTGCTGATTTGCAGCAGATGGATTCGGAACATATTGATTACCGCTAGGTACCGTCTGTTCCGGTGAATAAGGTTTATTCTCTTCCATATAGCCTCCAAATGTTAAAATTTTCTAAACACCGCTTTCATGCACTGGCATCGCGATAAATAAAAGCGGGTGTTTAGAAACATCATGTACACAAAATTATATCTTTTGCAGTAAATTAGTATCCCATATACGGGGTAATTTGCATCAATAAAGCAAAGATTGCAGCATCAATCACAAGGTTTACTATGTACAGTATAATAACCACGTTCATTTTCTTTTCCAAAGCTGCCCGTATAGCAAACATACTAATGATTAGACCAGCACACAAACCAAGAAGTCCGGAAAAGAACCAGCCGCCGACACAGCTGACTGCTACAAGAACCCATATCCAAACTGGGATATTTCTAACAGGCTCATAGGGTGTTCCGTCATCTAGGAATACGCCGTTTACAGCCAGTCTCATTTTGTTTCCTACAATGACAAGGTTGCATGCAGCTCCGGGAAGATTGATCTGATAGTCAACTACTACGATAAACCAGTTACTGGACTTTAGTTTATAAGAGTCGTTGTCTACAATAACTTTGTTTCCGCCAAAACCGCCTAACTTGCACTGGATTTTGTGCACATTTCCCATGTTGTCAGTTACACTCCACTCCTTCTTCATTCGTGAACCTCCTCATAAAATATTAACTGAAAACTTAAACAATTGTTACTGGTAACTTAATTATCACGACTTTACAAGTTTTTAGCAAATAAAATAACGCACAGGGCACTTTCTAATGT
>CAJUKA010000020.1:1666-59390 GCA_910586585.1 uncultured Lachnospiraceae bacterium | reverse complement strand
CCTATTCTGGATAGATTTCACAGATTTCTTCTTGACTTGGATATTCTTATATTATATAATCAATATGTTATTTTCTGATACTTGGTATTTGGGCGCATTGACAGGTATTTTATAATTCGATAGAAACGAATGAGGTATATAAAAAAGGAGGTGTTTTGTATATGAAAATGACGTATCAGCCAAAAAAAAGACATAGAAGTAAGGTTCATGGATTTCGAGCTAGAATGAGCACACCGGGCGGAAGAAAAGTTTTAGCTGCTAGACGTGCAAAAGGAAGAAAGAGATTATCTGCATAGTTTACAGGTCACGTATATGTGACCTTTTTTTCTATGTGTAGACCCATGCAGAACAATATGACGCTAAAATAATACATGGGCCATACGGCGAGGGGGGAACCCATTCCCCTGCTCGATTGTGAAGGACGATTATGGAATTTTCGGAATCATTAAAGAGCAACAGAGATTTTAAGAATGTTTACAGCAAAGCGAAGAGTTATGCAAACAAATATCTGGTGATGTATGTATTGGAAAATGGATTGAATCAAAACAGACTTGGGATTTCCGTTAGCAAAAAAGTAGGGAACAGTGTTGTGAGACATCGTCTTACCAGACTTGTAAGAGAGAGTTATAGACTACATGAAGAGATGTTTAATAGTGGTTTAGACATTGTAGTTATTGCAAGAGCCAGTGCTAAAAATGCAAAATATTCTGACATCGAAAGTGCACTGCTTCATGTATCGAAGCTTCATAAATGTATCGTTAAATGATATGGTGTGATACCTGCAGCATTGCAGGTCACAGGCTATTGATATTATGAAATTGGAGATTGTTGTGAAAAAGATTTTTATAGGGATTATTTTATTTTATAGAAAATATCTATCGCCGCTGAAATCAACAAAATGTCCATATTTTCCAACTTGTTCGCAGTATGGACTTGAGGCCGTTGAAAAATATGGCGCTCTCAAAGGCGGCCTGCTCAGTCTTTGGAGAATTCTTCGATGCAATCCTTTGTCAAAGGGAGGGTATGACCCCGTTCCTTCCATTAAAAATGAGAAAAAAAAGAAATTGATTACCTTTTACAGGTTTTGATTGATTCAGGAGGAATAAAATGGATTTGATGCTGTTAACTCAGAATTCAACTCCGATATTTAAGTATATCGTTAAGCTTTTGGGCTTGATTATGAATGCGATCTTTGAATTTTTAAATGTGATTGGCATTCCAAATATCGGTTTGGCTATTATTTTATTTACAATTGTTATTTATTTACTTTTAATGCCGCTTACAATCAAGCAGCAGCGATTTTCGAAGCTTTCAGCGAGGATGAATCCTGAGCTACAGGTCGTACAAGCCAAATATAAAGGCAAACAAGATCAAGCGTCTATGATGGCAATGAACCAAGAAACCAAAGCCATCTATGCAAAATATGGCGTATCCCCTTCGGGAAGCTGTGTCCAGCTTTTGATTCAAATGCCTATTTTGATTGCTTTGTATCGCGTTATCTATGCGATGCCTGCTTATGTTACAAAAATTGGTGAGGCATTTGGTGTGCTTGCCGACAAAATTATCAATGCAAATGGCATTGAATATATGAAATCAACCTCTGCTGCGGCTTATTTTGCAAAGAACTTTGATTTGAATACAAGAAATGCGATCATAGATACACTTAACAAAACATCTTCTGCTGATATGACAGCAATTTCAGAAAAATTTGGACTAGCAGAGCTAACCTACAATGGAAGTTTAATTCTAACAAATGGTGCGGAAAAAGGATTAATTGATATCTACAATAATTTTCTTGGATTAAATATTGCCAATTCTCCTATGGATACAATCAAGGCAGCATTTGCAGCAGGAAATTATTTGCTTCTTGCAGGTGCAATCGCGATACCTGTTCTTTCGGCTGTCACACAATGGATTAACTACAAGCTGATGCCCCAGGCAGCAAATGACAAGGATAAAAGCAAAAAACAGGCGCCCGTAAATGATACAGCAGAAGCTATGCAGCAGTCAATGAAGACAATGAACGTTATCATGCCTCTTATGTCTGCATGGTTTTGTTTGACGCTTCCAGCCGGTATGGGTCTGTACTGGGTTGTGGGTGCTGTTGTCAGAAGTATCCAACAGATTGCAATTAACAAACACATTGACAAGATGGATATTGAAGCCGAAATTGAAAAAAATGTAGAAAAGTACAAAGAAAAACTGAGAAAACAGGGAGTAGATCCTGCAAAATTGCAAGCGGCTGCACGGACCAATACAAAGAGTATCGCCTCAAAGACCGCTTATCAGAACACCGCTGCCAAACGCCCTGCAAAGACCGCAGAGGAAAAAGCAGAAGATATCAAAAAGGCTACAGAATATTACAATAACAATGCCAAACCAGGAAGCCTTGCCTCAAGGGCAAATATGGTAAAACAATACAACGAAAAGAATAATAAATAAGGATCATAATGTAGTATGGAAAGAGAATTTTTCATAGCAGATAAATTATGGGGGAAAGAAAATGGAGTACATGGAGTTTAAAGGTAAGACTAAAAATGATGCGATTACAGAAGCATGCAGATATTTTTCGATACCGAGCGATAAACTTGAGTATGAAGTAATTGATGAAGGAAAAGCAGGTTTGTTTGGAATTGGTATGAAACCTGCTTTGATAAAGGCAAAAGTAAAAGAAGAAATTCAACAGATAAAAGAAGAAGAACCTGTAAAACTTGTGGAGTCGCCTGAAATTGCAAGTGTCAGGGAAGCTGCCGCAAATATTGCAGATATTGATGTGGAAGCTGTTTCAAAGAAGTTTTTAACAGATGTATTTGCTGCTATGGATATGACAGTTATCATTGATGCCAAATATAATGATTCTTTAAAATCCCTTGAAGTCGAATTGAGTGGTGATGAGATGGGGGTTCTTATTGGCAAGAGAGGGCAGACACTTGATTCCCTTCAGTATCTGATTTCACTTGTTGTCAATAAAGGTACTGGAGAGTACATAAGAGTAAAAGTTGACACCGAAAACTATCGTCAAAGACGAAAAGAAACACTCGAAAATTTAGCAAAGAATATTTCTTATAAAGTAAAACGCACAAGAAGACCCGTATCCTTAGAACCAATGAACCCTTATGAGCGCAGAGTGATCCATTCAGCACTTCAAAATGACAGATATGTTACGACGCACAGCGAAGGTGATGAACCTTTCAGACGTGTTGTTGTGACTCCTAAAAGAGATGCAAATTTCAATGAGGGCAGAGGATACCAGCGAAACAAAGATTATAACAGAAGCTACAACAAAAACTATTCCAGAGGAGCAAAGGAATATAATCGGGAATCCAATAAAACCAATCATGATTTCCATTCTGAACATTCTGAAAACAGTAGCGAAGCATAAATATATGAGCTTTCCTTGCATGAATCGAGCGCTTAAGCGCTCGATTTTATGTATATGCACATCTGGAAAATTCACCTGCAACCGCAGGTGAGTGGGAGCGTTTTTTGAAGGGGGATTTCTTAGAATGAAAACAGATACGATTGCAGCAATCGCCACCGGGATGAGCGATTCCGGAATTGGCATTATCAGAATAAGCGGTGACAATGCAATTAATGTAGCCGATCAGATCTATCGTGCAAAGAATCAGAACAAAAAGCTGTGTGATGTTAAAAGTCATACCATTCATTATGGTTTTATTTATGATGGAGAAGAGCCTATTGACGAAGTGATGGTCGTCGTCATGAAGGCACCAAATACGTATACGCGGGAAAATACAATTGAAATAGATGCCCATGGCGGTATTCTTGTTATGAATAAAATACTTGATGTTATTTTAAAGAATGGGTGTCGCTTGGCAGAGCCAGGAGAGTTTACAAAACGGGCGTTTTTAAATGATAGGATTGATTTATCCAAAGCCGAAGCGGTTATGGATATTATTCATTCCAAAAATGAATTTGCATTAAAGGCATCTTTGCAACAGTTAAAGGGTTCTGTATCGGATAAAGTCCGTTCCCTTCGGGAACATATTTTATATGAAATTGCTTATATTGAATCTGCACTAGATGACCCAGAGCATATTAGTCTTGAAGGATATCATGATAAACTTCAGGAAAAATCATTACAAATAAGCATAGAATTAAAGAAATTGGTAGACAGTGCAGACAATGGAAAGATGCTGAAAGATGGGATCAATACCGTTATTGTAGGAAAACCAAATGCCGGGAAGTCTTCTTTATTAAATCTTCTTGTAGGAGAGGATAGAGCAATTGTTACAAGTATTGCTGGAACTACCAGAGATGTATTGGAAGAGTCGATAAAACTGCATGGTATCGGACTAAATATCATTGATACCGCTGGAATCCGTGATACGGCAGATGAAGTAGAAAAGATTGGTGTTGACAGAGCGCGAAAGTATGCTGAAAACGCGGATTTAATAGTATATGTGGTTGATTCTTCCTGCAGCCTTGATGAAAATGACAGGGAAATTATGGAGCTGATTGCCTCCAAAAAAGTGATTGTACTTTTGAATAAATCCGATTTGGATCAGGTTGTCAGCGAATCTGATATTGCAGAAAAAATGGATCTGCTTTCACAAAATAAAGCGATTAAAATTATCAAGACTTCCACCAAAGAAAATGTTGGTATTGATGTATTGGAACTTGCAGTGAAGGAATTGTTTTTTGACGGAAAAATTTCGATAAATGATGAAATTTATATCACAAATCAAAGACATAAAGCGGCGCTTTCAGAGGCATATGACAGTATGCAGTTTGTGCTTGAAAGCCTGAAACGCAAAATGCCAGAGGATTTTTATTCCATTGATTTGATGAATGCGTATGCTGCACTTGGCAGAATCATTGGAGAAGAAGTAGAAGACGACGTTGTAAACGAGATTTTCCAAAAATTTTGTATGGGTAAGTAAATTGAGCGCAGCACGCTCAATTTACTACCTTACTTCGTTTTATTGCAACCGATTTAGGATTCCATCTAAATTAATTTCTGGATGCGTGAGATACATTCTGCTGATTTCCTCAGTAAATGCCAGAGAAATATGATTCTTTTTCGCAATTTTATCTGATGGAATGCCCTTATCAATATCTTTGATAACAGCGGAGATAATTTTTGCCCTGTCTTGATTTGCATCTGGAATATCTATTTTCTTGCTCTGAATATCAGAAAACACAATACGATTGATTCTATATGAATGATTCTTATCAATTTCCAAAATAGCCATTGTCACTTCTTGATTGAAACGTCTAGGACCGCAGCTGCCTGGATTGAGAAACCGTATCCCGTTTAATTCTTTGTCTTCATATTGGTGGGAGTGCCCATATATAACAAGATTGATTCCTGATAGTATTTTGGGAATCTCTTTTTTCTTGTGACACATTAGAATCTGAATCCCATAACAGTCAAACGTGTCAATATATGGAATTGCTTTGGCCCATTCTTTATCATTATTGCCGCGCACAGCGCGTACTGGCGCAATTGTCTTGAGCTTTTCAAGAATTTCTGTTTTGCAGATATCTCCAGCATGAAGTATCATTTTGCATTGTGATAGTTGTGCTGTCACTTGCGGCCGCAGCATATTATGGGTATCTGAAAGTACTCCTATTTTTATCATATCCTGCTCCATTATCTCTATTCTCGATGTCCATTCATAAAACTGATTCCAAAAAAATAATAACATGATACTAGGGTCAAAAGGTCAAGAAATCCGATGCAAGCTTGCTTGCAAGAGGATTTTTGAACTTGGGACCCGCAAAAACACCGAAAAGTAGCCATTTTTCACAGAAAAATGAGCGAATTTGAGGTGTTTTAGGATTGCGGGAGCATGAAATGCGGAGCAATCCGTGATATCATAGGGGGCAAAATACCTTTTGACCCCAACATCATAACATATTGTCGTGTCTGCTGCAAGCTACATAAAATCAAAAGGCTTTCTTAATAAATTCTTTTGATTTTTTTGTATCTGTTTTTTTGATTTATCCGCTAAGATACATCATATACAAAGTGCATCAGAAAAGAAAGGAGAGCAGTAGCATGAGTGTAGAAGTTATCATGCAGTATTTTGTAAATTATGGCGCAATTGCAATATTTGTCATCGTGTTGTTAGAGTATTTGAATTTACCAGGATTTCCGGCAGGAATCATTATGCCGCTTGCAGGAATCTGGGCAGCAAGAGGCGGTTTAAATTTTTTTGTTACAATGGTTCTTACGATAGCAGCCGGATTATTAGGCAGCATCATTCTCTATGGATTGGGAAGAGGCGGCGGAGAATTATTTCTAAAATGGTATTACCGCCGTTTCCCCAAACAAAAGGATTTGATAGAAGGCAGACTTTGTTATCTGCGTCAAAAGGGCAGTGTAGGAATCTTTGTCAGTAAATTAATTCCGATGGTACGAACACTAATTTCAATTCCCGCAGGAGTAATTAAAATGAATTTCTTACACTATGTGATTAGTTCTGCACTTGGGGTAGCTGCATGGAACCTGATATTTGTAGGTGCTGGATATTTGTTTGGAGATAAAGTACTTACCATGTTTTTATAGCAACAAATTTTAACTGATAGGAACAGACAAGTCCAGCTCAGAAATAACAAGTGTTTTTGAAAAATAATTTTTGCTGGGATAATAAAATTGCGCAGCGACTATATAAAGTCGCAATGGCGCACGAGAGAAACTTTTATGCCTGCCCTTTCGAATGAAAGTTTCTCTCATTACAAGTGCGTCGCAGCGATTTTTACTTTAGTGCCGTCGCGCAGCGACTATAAATAGGAGGTTATACGAATGAGAATCGCAATGTTGACAAATAATTATAAGCCATATATAGGCGGCGTGCCTGTATCAATTGAACATTTAGCCATAGAGCTGCGCAAATTAGGACATACTGTGTATATTTTTGCACCAAGCTACAGCAATCAAAAGGAAGAGCCCTTTGTGATTCGGTATCCCTCTTTTCCTGTAAAAATTGCAGGTGCGCCTATCCCCAATATGTTTACCAAACTGTTTTACCACAAAATAAAAGAACTTCAAATTGATTTGATTCATGTGCATCATCCGGCAATTGTGGGAAATGTGGCTTTGCAGCTGCGCAGACAGTTGGAAATTCCTGTGGTTTTTACGTACCATACCCAATATGAAGAATATCTTTATTATGTAAAACCGCTCCAACAGTTCGAAAACTGCACTGGAATACTAAGTCGTTATCTAAAGCGCTTCTGCAATTGCTGTGATATGGTGATTGCACCGACGCAAAGCATCAAAGAACATCTGTTATTTAATAAAAATATACAGATTCCAATTCGAATTTTGCCAACTGGAATACCTTCTGACAATTTTTTGCCAGATCAAAAAACAGTCAGTCAGCTTCGAACGCAGTTTGGAGAGAATGTAGATTATTTATTTGGTACAGTGGCACGACTCGCAAAAGAAAAAAATTTGGATTTTTTGCTGGAATGTCTGCAAAAAATTAAAAAACAATTGGAATTTAACCAAAAAACCTTCCGTTATTTATTAATTGGAGAAGGATTGGAACAAAAACATCTCGAAGAAAAGGTTTCTGCGTTGGGATTACAAAACGAGGTTGTTTTTGTAGGAACTGTAAAAAACAAGGATATCAAAAATTATCTTTCCGCTTGTGATTTATTTTTGTTTAGTTCCAAGTCTGAAACGCAGGGCATTGTGCTGCTGGAAGCGATGGCGGCAGGCACGCCCGTCATCGCAGTTGATGCAACAGGCGTTCGTGATATTGTCAAAACAAAGGAAAACGGTATTCTGACGTCAGAACAGCCGGAGCACTTTGCGCAAGAAGTTATGCAAGTGCTGGGCAATACCACCTTTTACAAATCCTTGTGCCATGGTGCAAGAAAAACTGCGGCTGCATATGCAGAAGAACAAATTGCACTTTCTGCGGAACATTATTATATGGAATTGTTAAACTTCTGTCACAATTCGTACATCCATGCTATACTAAAATTAAACTAATACAGTGAGGAGTATGAAAATAGAAATGGAAAAGTATAATATTTTAATTGTCGAAGATGATAAAGAAATTCGTGATGGAATTGAAATTTTTTTGAGGAGTCAGAATTATGATGTCTGGAAAGCAGCAGATGGAATAGAAGGATTGGAGATTATCAATCAGCAGGAAATCCATCTTGCAATTGTAGATATTATGATGCCGCGGATGGACGGTGTCACTATGACATTGAAGCTTCGGGAAAAATATGAATTTCCAGTAATTATGCTTTCTGCAAAATCAGAAGAAACCGACAAAGTAATTGGATTGAACATTGGTGCAGACGACTACGTGACAAAACCCTTCACGCCATTAGAATTAATGGCGCGCGTAAACTCACAGTTGCGCAGATATATGAAGTTTTCTGGAAAAACGGCAGCGTCAGAATCGAATGACAGAGTGCATATCATTGGCGGAATTGAATTGAATGAAGATACTGTAGAAGTAACCGTAGATGAAAAGCCCGTCAAGCTGACACCAATAGAGTTTCGCATTTTGGCGCTTTTGATAAAAAATCCCGGCAGAGTATTTTCGGCAGATGAGATTTATGAGCGCATCTGGAACGAAAAAGCTGTCACAACAGATACAATTATGGTACATATTAAACACATTCGAGACAAAATTGAGATTGATCCGAAAAATCCAAAATATTTAAAGGTGGTGTGGGGAATTGGATATAAAATGGAAAAGCAACCCTAAAAAACGGCGTCTTGTTATTGTTGTTTTGTTTTCTTTGATAGTAGGAACGATGGCATTCTATCCAAGTATTATCCGCAAAGGAGAACAAATCTATGAAAATTATGAAGACCAGCGCACACAAGGTCTGAACTCGGACGATAAAGAAGTGCTTTCGCAAATTTATACCGGATGCTATGTTCTTTATAAAGAATCCAAGGAATGGGAGGGACAGTCCGATGCGAAAACTTCCGACCTTTTTTTCGATTTTAATGCGTCTAAGATATCATCCGATATAAAAGATGAAATTGATTTCTATATAGAAGAGCTTATTAATCAGTGGAGTTCGGTATTTGAACTGTATCGGGAACAGGTGGATTACTGTGTATTGGGCGAAAACGGCGCCTCCAATACCAGCAGGCCATTAGAGCAAGCTGTATCTGATGATTCACTTAATTCAGAACTCACTTCTTATTATAAAGAAATTTTCCAAGTGCAGTTTAATGAAAATGGGGTAATGGAAGTAACTGTATTTTTAGCCAAAGACAGCAATGAGGAAGATGTGATTATCAAGGAATTGGGAAAAATAGACCGAAAAGACCTCATCAAATCAACGGTTTTGAATAATTGGGGAGAATCCGTTAAAATGCTCCAAACAAAGAAACCACAGAATTTTACCGTAATATTTGCATTTCCAAAAAGAAATGAAATGACAGATGCTATTGAAAATGCTGATTACACATCCATATACTGGTATAAAATAGATGCTTATACAGAGGCAGGAGCAAAAGTGCTTTATTATACCGTAATGATTCTTTTGGTATTGTTTGCATTTTATATGGGAAGCAGAAAAGTCTGGGGTAACGAAGTGATGATTGACCGCCCTGGAAACTGTTATTTGATGGAAGCCGCAATTATTGGTATTATTTCGGTGCTTGCAGCAATGAGTCATTCCCTAATAAAGATAATATGGCAATACAATTATTGTGAAAGCTTCTCAAATCTTTGGGGTGCAATTTGGAGCCGCGGAATTTATGAAGCAATTTTACCAATTATACAAACAGCAATCATTCTTTTGTTTGTATATACGCTCTGGTATTCTAGCATCAGCTTTGTCCGTCCTGTTTTTTATCTTGGCGTCAAGGAATACATTCGGCAATATAGTTTTTTCTATCAGATTTTTCCATGGACAAAAGGAAAATGGAATAACTTTTTGAGTGAGCTGCACCATATTGATTTTGCAGATAAGACAACTGGCGTTATTTTTAAAGTGGTATTGATTAACTTTATTGTGCTGTCGCTTATATCTTCCCTTTGGTTTTTCGGAATTGCGGCGCTTTTTATTTACTCGGTTATTTTGTTTTATATTATTAGAAGATATTATGATAAGATCAGGCAAGATTACCGTATTTTGCTTCAAGGTGTAAGCTGTATTGCTGAAGGGGATTTGAATACTGTAATCACTGAAGATTTAGGCATTTTTGAACCGTTTCGCAATGAACTCATCAAAATTCGAACCGGATTTAAAAAAGCTGTGGATAATGAAGTAAAGAGCCAGCGAATGAAAACAGAACTGATTACAAATATTTCCCACGACCTAAAGACGCCTCTGACCGCGATTACCACCTATATTGAATTGCTCAAAAAGGAAAATATTACAGAGGAAGATCGCAAATTGTTTATAGAAACATTGGAGAAAAAATCACAGCGTTTAAAAGTTTTGATTGAGGATCTTTTTGAAATCAGCAAGCTAAGCAGCAACAATATTATTCTGAATCTGATGGAATTGGATGTTGTCAATCTGATGAAACAAGTCGCTGTAGAATATGCAGAAAGATTTCAAGAATCTGCGATTGAATTTCGTTGGAAAGTTCCTGACGAAAAAATTATCCTAAAACTTGACAACCAGAAAACATATCGGATTTTTGAAAATTTGTTTGTGAATGTATATAAGTATGCAATGCATTATTCCAGAGTTTATATTGATGTCACTAAAATTGGCAGTAAAATAATGATCGTTATCAAAAATGTCTCTGCGGTGGAACTGAATATTTCCGCAGAAGAAATCACTGAGCGCTTTGTTCGTGGAGATGACTCAAGAACAACAGAAGGCTCCGGACTTGGTCTTGCTATCGCCAAAAGTCTGACAGAAGCACAAGGTGGAACATTTGATGTCGAAATTGATGGTGATTTATTCAAAGTAATAATCGGATTTCCTTTTATTCAAAAACAGGTGTAATCTTTGAGTGGTATAGAATCTGCTGCTTAAATACTTCTATATTTGAATGTGCAGAAATGACATATTTTTGCGAAAAAATACGTGTTGATAAACCAAACTACAATGATATACTAAAATAGTAACAGTTCAGCCATAATCATATAAAAGCCACTAAACAAATGGCTTATTGAGCATTTGTATGCTGACCGCTCATTCATCCAATGGTCAGCATACAAAGCGTCTCCCCAAGAAGCGATTGTACAGTATATTCTGAATGAGAATTATATTGCACAATCGTTTCTTCATGAAAAAATAAAAATTTTCTGAAATAGGCTTGCATTTTATAGGAAGATAAGAGATAACTATACTATACCCATTTATTGGTAATAACAGTTGTTACCAAAAGATATTCGATAGTACATATTATTATTTAGGAGGAGAACTATATGGGAAGCCAATTGATATGGAACGAACGCTATAACCTTGGAGTGGATATCGTTGATAGGGAACACAAAAAATTATTTAGTATTCTTAATAAGCTGTTTGATATTGGACAACAGGAAGAAAAAAGTCAATGGGTCTGCCAGGAAGCAATCAAGTATTTTAAAGACCACGCCGTTCAACATTTTATTGATGAGGAAATTTATATGGCCTCTATTAATTATCCGGAAATAGCAATACATACGCGGATTCATACGAATTTCCGTGAAATAACGCTGCCAGCTCTTGAAAAAGAATTGGAACTGAACGAGTATTCGCAAGATGCAGTGAATCATTTTCTTGGTGTATGTGCGGGCTGGCTAATCGGACATACTCTTATAGAAGATCATGCGATTGTAAGCGGAGAAGTTATCAAACAATGGGAAAATCTTTTGCCTGATGAAGAACAGGCTATCATGGGGCAGACAATTGTAAGTAAGCTACATAGTATGTTTCAATTGGATTCAAAACTGATTAGTAACTGTTATGGCGGGGAAAAATTTGGTGATGGAATCTACTATCGTTTAATTTATACCACCAAAGAAAAAAAGAGATGGGAATTTTTCTTAATCTTTGAGGAACAACTAATTGTCAGTACGATTGGCGGTGTATTGAAAACAAAGTCAGGAGCAATTAGCGTCATGCTGATGAATGCAGCAAGATATACTGCAAAACAATTGGTGGAACACCTTAAACTTCATTTTTCGCAATTAGCTCAGGCTACAATAAAAGAAGAGCAGTTGTTATCTTATGAACAGTTTCAAAAAGTATTTGATAAACATAGTCCTCAATTCAGCATGTTGTTTGATACTGGAAAAGGATACTTTGCATATTGCATGACGACGGTTGATATGGTTCCAAGCGAGAACGGCGTTTCAATTATTACAGAAAATGCAATGGTAGAGATCGAAAAATACCTGAATCAAAATAGGATGGAAAAAACCGAAATCAGTCACAAAAAGAAGATACTTATAGTAGACGACTCGACCTTTATTCTCAAAACAATGCAGCGTTTATTAGGATCTGATTATGAAATAATGACAGCAACATCTGGTATGTCTGCGATTCGCAGCATTGTGCTTGACAAGCCGGATTTGGTCTTATTGGATTATGAAATGCCTGTATGTAAAGGAAGCCAGATATTAGAAATGATTCGTTCAGAGGAGGAATTTGCAGACATTCCAGTCATCTTTTTGACAAGCAGAGTCGATAAAGAAGGCGTTCAAAAAGTTCTTGAATTTAAGCCAAATGGATATCTGTCAAAATCGCTTTCACCAGAAGTTATAAAAAAGGAAATTGACAATTTCTTTCGTAAATCATGATGTGAGGGAAAGGCTGTAAACCGATCTGCTTTCTGTGTAACAGTTCAGCCATGCAAAATCGAATTTATGAATGAGCATGAGTGAACTGTTACCTTTCAGCCTGAAATGGTACCTAACAGTTTCGCACTTAAGTTCAAAGAATCTGTATTTTGTTTATGACTGCTTGTATAGTTGCCAATTCATCAGAACAATCCATACATAAGCGAGTGTTTTTGGAATCATGAGCATACCAATAATTGGAAGAACGCCGCTGAAGAGGACAACTGGCAGATAGAATCCAAAAGACAGCGCCACTGCAAGGGGAATGAAATGAAAGACCTTATCATTTGCTTTTTTTGCTTCCTGTGCAAAAATAACAATAATTATTATTCCTATCATTGCAAATGGAATATTACGTAAAATACCATATTGAAGTGGTTGTCGGTATTCAAGCCACTGATTTTGTGGAAGCAGACAAAAGCCTATTCTAAGAAGTGCTAAAAGCCACATTACAAATGTCAGGCTTTTTCTATCTTTTATTTGATAACGTTCACGCCAGATATAATAAAGCAGTAAATAAAAAATTGTCATTGTAATGGATGTGACAAATTTTCCAACTCCAAGCGCCGCTGCATTGGCTTCCAGCCCTGTTGTCCAGAGTGCATATGCACGTGGAACAAGATGAAAAGAATCTCCTGCACCAAGCAGTGCAGTCATCAGGCCGGCTTTTTTCACCAATAACGTTTTCCCTTTTATCAGCATGATAAGCCCTGCAATGAGGGCAAAACTAAGATATAAAACATCAAAAATTGTTTCTGCGATTGCCTGTGGCATAATAAACCTCCTATTCGATAATACCTTTTATGATCTTGATAAAAAATTCAAAATCGGGTGTTTTCATTTTCAACAGCATTATTATATTCATCATAATAAACTGTGCAAATTGTTTTTTGGTAAAAGTATCATTCCAAATATCCTCGCGTATTTTATTGTCCTGTTCCAAATACAAAATAAGATCGGATGCCAGTTCTGATTGCATAGATAACATGCGTTCTTGTGCGGCTGCTTCCATATTGCCAAGACTGCTCATTAGTTTTCCAGCAGATTGATCAATTTGCTTTCTGAGAAAATCAAACATTTCCTGCAACTGTTCGCAAAATGAATCAGCAGTAATACGGCTTTTCATTTCAATGAGCGTTTGTTTCCAATATTCTTCTGTCAAGGCAAGAAGAATTTCATCTTTATTTGAAAAATAATTGTACACCGTACCAGTTGCGACACCTGCTTTATTTGCAATAGCGCGGATATTAATAGCATCTATTCCTTTTTCATCAGCAATATTCCGAGCAAGATTTAATAAATTACTGCGCAAAGTGTCATCTTTTTTTCTCATTTTACACCTCTCCGCGTGCAAAGCATGCATACCAATCAATCGCTTGAACGTTTACTTTCATATTTTGCCCTCCTTTTTCCTTTAAATGAACACGTTCATTTATATTATAGGAAGGATAACGATATTTGTCAATCCTATATTGTAAGTTTTCAGACAAAATTTAACAGCAACGGATATTGATAGATTTGATAAGTTTATTGACTTTCTTTTTTTCACTTGCTAAGATGGAAATACAATAAAACTTTATGAAACACAGATAAAAGGAAGGATTCAAAATGCCTGAGTTTAGGGAAAAAGTAGATGTATGTGTCGTTGGTGCCGGACATGCCGGCTGTGAAGCGGCGCTTGCCTGTGCCCGAATGGGCTTGGAAACTATAATTTTTACAGTAAGTGTGGACAGTATTGCCCTGATGCCCTGCAATCCAAATATAGGAGGATCTTCAAAAGGTCATCTGGTGCGAGAGGTTGATGCCCTTGGCGGAGAGATGGCAAAGGTCATAGACAAAACTTTTATACAATCCAAAATGCTGAATATATCAAAAGGACCCGCAGTTCATTCACTTCGTGCACAAGCGGACAAATCAGAATATTCTAGGGCGATGCGAAAGGTGCTTGAAAATCAGGAACATTTGAGTATCAAGCAGGCTGAAGTTGTTGCGCTTCTAGCAGAACAATTGGAAGAGACCGAACAGTTATATACCCAAAAAATAGTTGGTGTGAAAACCTATACGGGTGCCATTTATGAGGCCAGGGCAGTGATTTTATGTACTGGTACTTATTTGAATGCGCGGTGTCTGTGCGGCGAAGCAATTACATATACTGGTCCAAATGGTTTGCAGGCAGCAAATAATCTAGCAGAAAGTTTAAAATCGCTTGGTGTGGAAATGCGTAGATTTAAGACAGGTACTCCCGCTAGAATGGACAAACGCTCTATTGATTTTTCCAAGATGGAAGAGCAGTTTGGCGACGAGCGGATTGTGCCTTTTTCTTTTTCGACAAACCCTGATGAAGTTCAGATTGATCAGGTATCCTGTTGGCTCACCTACACAAATGAAAAAACACATGAAATTATTCGTGCAAATCTTGACCGTTCCCCAATTTATGCCGGTATTATCGAAGGAACTGGTCCTCGTTACTGTCCGTCTATCGAAGACAAAGTGGTTAAATTTGCAGATAAAGAGCGGCACCAAGTTTTTATCGAACCAGAAGGTCTTCACACCAATGAAATGTATATTGGGGGAATGAGCTCTTCGCTGCCAGAAGATGTACAGCTTGCGATGTACAGAACTGTTCCTGGACTTGAAAACTGCAAAATTGTTAAAAATGCATATGCTATTGAATACGACTGCATGAATCCAGGACAGCTTTACCCAACATTGGAATTTAAGCATATTCAGGGACTTTTTAGCGCTGGACAATTCAATGGAAGCAGCGGATATGAAGAAGCTGCCGCACAGGGACTTATTGCAGGAATAAATGCCGGACTTTTTATCCAGGGAAAAGAACAGATCATGCTTGACCGTTCACAGGCATATATCGGAGTACTGATTGACGATTTGGTAACAAAGGAAAACTTTGAACCGTATCGAATGATGACTTCCCGCGCAGAGTACAGACTTTTGCTTAGACAGGATAATGCCGATTTGAGACTGCGGACGATTGGTTTTGAAGCAGGGCTTGTGTCAAAGGTACAGCTCGATGAGATGTTAGCCAAAAAGCATCTGACACAAAAAGAAATTGAACGGTTAAAAAATACTTCCATAGGCGCCGCAAAAGAGTACCAAGAATTTTTAATTTCGCATGGAAGTACTGCTTTAAAAACCAGTGCAACTCTAGCGGAACTGATGTGCCGCCCAGAACTTTCCTATGAGATATTAGGTGCGATTGACAAAGAACGCCAATGGCTTCCTGATGACGTGATAGAGCAAGTCAGTATTGAAATCAAGTATGAAGGCTATATCAACAGACAATTAAAACAGGTTGAACAATACAAAAAAATGGAAAAAAAGAAAATACCAGCAACAATCCATTATGATGAGATTCAAAATCTGAGGCTTGAAGCACGACAGAAGCTTAACCAGTTCAAACCTATCTCTGTTGGACAAGCTTCTCGTATCGCAGGCGTATCACCCTCTGACATTTCAGTACTACTTGTATATTTAGAACACTATCGCAACCCTAAAAATGAATAGTGTTATTTAAATAAAAAAAACTAGATGGAAAGGGTGTTATTTATTGTGCCTACTATTGAAAGTAGTATGAAAAAAAACGTTACAAAGGCGGAACTTGAAAAATGTCTAAATGGCGAATGGTATGACTGCCATGATGAAATATTTCTTGAATATATGCGCATTGCACGCGATTTGTCATTAAAATATCGCACGTTATTTTATAATCAAAAAGAAGAGAAACGCATGATATCGAAAGAATTATTTGGACATATCGGAGAAAATGTTTCTGTCGGTACTCCGTTTATATGCGATTATGGCTGCAATATTTATTGGGGAAATAATGTTTCTATTCATATGAATTGTACCTTTGTAGACTGCAACAAAATTGAGATTGGAAACAATGTATGTGTTGCAGTCGGAAACCCTTGTCGAGTAATTTGGGAGATTAATAAAGATGCGTGAACATGAATTAGAACTTCCATCACTTCCTGTTTTGGAAAATGGGGTGAAAGAATTTGATATTGTTTTGAGTGTACATCAAAAACAGCAATTTTTGACCTTTTATGAATTGCTGCTGCAATGGAATGCTGTTATGAATTTAACGGCGATTACTAATTTTGATGAAGTATGCCGAAAACATTTTTTAGATAGTATTTCTTTGTGCAGAGCAATTTCATGCAACGATACTTTGAATCTGATAGATGTTGGAACGGGTGCTGGATTTCCTGGAATCCCTCTCAAAATTGTTTTTCCAGAATTAAAAATAACCTTATTGGATTCACTGAATAAGCGTGTGCAGTTTTTAAACGAAGTGATTCAGCTATTGGATTTGAAGGATATCGAAGCAATTCATGGAAGAGCAGAAGATTTTGCCAAGCCTGGCCAGCTTAGAGAAACATTTGATATCTGTGTATCAAGGGCAGTTGCAAACTTGGCAACACTCTCTGAATACTGCCTTCCTTATGTCAAAAAAGATGGATTTTTTATTTCCTATAAATCAGAAAAAGTCACAGAAGAATTAAAAACTGCCGCACATGCAATTGATATTTTGGGTGGTGAATCGTATGACCAAATTGCTTTTTATCTGCCAAACTCGGATCTTTACCGAAATTTGGTTGTCATCAAAAAAGTAAAGGAAACTCCTAAAAAGTATCCGCGCAAGTCGGGGCTTCCATCGAAATCACCATTGTAAAGTTTAAGGGGGCATTATGGAAAATACAAGAGAGATACTCTATTTTCAAGAGTTTGAACGCAGGCGTATCGCAGAAGGTCTACATGATACAACAGCGCAGGAATTAATACATTTGTCACAGCAGCTAGAACTAGCCTTTCTCTATCTGGAACAAGATATCGTACAGGCAAAGCTTGAGATGATTTCTGCTAAAAAACAAATTAAAACAATTATAAATGGAATTAGAGAAACAATCTATGATTTGCGCCCAACAACACTTGATGATATTGGATGGAATGCAACTGTGTCTTGTCTGCATGATTCTTTAATTCAGGAAACAGATATTCAAGTTCATTTTGATATTGATGAATTGGACTGTGATGATGGCGTCACAGCAGTTTCAGTTTATCGGATTATCTGTGAATCTTGCCAAAACATTATCAAACATTCCCATGCAAAAAACATGTGGATTTTTATGAAAGTACAAGGTAATAGTATTCATTTGAGTATACAAGATGATGGTATTGGTTTTCAGGCACATGAGGAAAACAACCATTTCGGTATGCAGTTTATGCGAGAACGCGTTTTGCTTTTATCCGGAAAAATGAATGTAGAGACAGGGGATTATGGCACCCATATTTATATTGAAATCCCCCGATATTTATAAACCAATTAACACAAAATAAAAAGTATACATTGAAAAACAACTAAAAGACCTGTCACGTCAAAGCGATTTTATGACTTTAATGCCGTCGCGCAGCGGCTTATGTGCTCTCGAAGTCTCTTTGTGCCTGATATTGCGAGAAGATTTTTTGTCAGATGTACACAAATTTATGAGGCGTACGCGGAATGTACGTTGATTAAATTTGTGTAAACCTGGCGGAAAATCAGCCGCAAGAGCAGGTGCTAAAGAGATTTTGAGAGTACATGCATACTAGGAAAGGTTATCTGTATGAAAAAAGGAGACAAAGCAGCGATTGTATGCTGTTCTAACGGACAGGCAGCAACATCTGAAACAACAATAAAAAAACTACAAAATACATTAGAACAAATTGGACTTATTCCGGTTTTTAGCGATTTTATTTATGAAAAAGAATCTGTTTTCAGCGGGACAGCGAAAGAGCGGGCAGACAGTCTGATGCACTTTTACCAAGATGATACTATAAAAGCGATTTTTGATATTTCAGGCGGCGATCTAGCCAATGAAATTTTACCATATCTTGATTATTCGATTATTTCCAAAAGTGATAAATTATTTTGGGGATACAGCGATCTCACAACGATAATTAATGCAATCTATACAAAAACACAAAAACCCTCTGTATTGTATCAAATTCGCAATTTAATATATGAAAACAGGGAAACACAAATCGCCTATTTTACAAATACCGTAATGCAGAACAAAAATCAGAACGAACTGTTCTCTTTTACGTATGATTTTGTACAAAAAGATACAATGGAGGGAATTGTCGTTGGCGGAAATATTCGATGTCTGTTAAAACTGGCAGGAACAGAATATTTTCCAGATATGAACGATAAAATATTATTTCTGGAAGCGTATCATGGAGCAGTCCCACAGATAGTTACATATTTAAGTCAACTAAAACAAATGGGCGTTTTTGATAAAATTTCAGGGATTTTATTGGGAACATTTACAGCCATGGAATCTCTAAAACACAGCCCAACTGTTGTAGATTTAGTAAGGCAGTATGCTGGCACCAATATTCCGATCGCAAAGACTTCAGATATCGGACATGGAACAGATTCAAAAGGAATTGTTATAGGAGCATTACTCCATTTACAAAAATAAGAAATTTGGAAAGGAACAACGGAATATGATTCAAGTTATGATAGTTGATGATCATAAAATGATACGAGAAGGGTTAAAGAAACTAATTGAATTTGATGCTGAAATAAAGGTCATTGAACAGGCGAAAGATGGAAATGACTGTTTGAGCAAATTAGAATTTTCTACTCCAGACGTTATTCTTTTGGATATCAATATGCCTGAAAGAGATGGCATCGAGACCTTGAAGATAATTAAAGAAAGAAAAAAATATCCAAAGGTATTAGTTCTGACAGTACACAACGAAGTCGAATATCTGATAAAGGCAATAGATATTGGTGTAGATGGATACATTTTAAAAGACTCTGGTTCTAAAGAATTAGTACGTGCTATTCGATATATTTATCAGGGAGAGAAGTTTATACAGCCCAGCATGATTCCCCTATTAAACTCAAAATTGATTGCCAGAGATATCGATCAACAAAAAATAGATTTACTCTCAGAACGAGAACTTGAAGTACTGAAACTGACAGCTTCAGGTCATTTTAATAAAAGTATTGCAAATGAATTAAATATTAGTGAACGTACTGTAAAAAATCATTTATCAAACATATTTCGAAAAATAGACTGTGAAGATAGAACACAAGCAACTATTTTTTCTATAAGAAATGGATTAGTAAATGTTTACGACTAAAAAGCTGCGCTTATTGTTTCAATGGGTCTGCATTCATAATCTCCTATAAAGCAAAAAAATGTTTCACGTGAAACATTTAATACAAAACATACAAAAGTATGAACTACTTCCTGATTCTATAAAATTTTGTCATGTATTGTTCCATGTCTCATCTCTTTTTTCAATTGCTGCCTGTTAATTCAATCAAAAACAAATATTTTTGTTTAACAGCTTTTGCAACCCGACAACTTATAAATGGAAATGGCTAAATTGTTACACAATCTGATTTTTATAAACAATCTACTTTCTTTTTGTTTTAATGAATGTTTCACGTGAAACATTTGATCAAGTCAATGTAAAAAAGACCTCGCTTTTGCTTGACTTGATACACTTACCTCAACGTTATTTTACTAAATAAGTGCAAAGTTCTGAGCCGAACTGTTGCAAAAATGTAAATTGTACACTTGCTAAAAATGACGTATAATTATATTAATTAATCAAAACAGGCTGGAGGTATTTATAAATGGAAATAAAAGATCGTATAAAATATGCAAAACGTGCACTGGAGGGGATTGCATTAGGAGATTGTTTTGGACAAAGTTTTTTTATGCCTGATGAAATAGCCTGTCAAAAAATTAAAAAAAGAGAGCTTGTGAATACTCCTTGGCATTTTACAGATGACACTGTTATGGCAATAGGAATTTACTGCGTCCTGGAAAAGTATGGTGAAATCAATCAGGACGCATTGGCCAAAGTTTTTGCCAAGAATTATGCACTGGACTGGCACCGCGGATATGGAGGAACAGCACATTCTATTTTGCAAAGTATCAGAGAAGGACAACATTGGAGAGATGTTGCTTCAGGAGCATTTGATGGAATGGGGTCCATGGGGAATGGCGGAGCAATGCGAGCTGCACCGATAGGCGCATATTTTGCAGATGATTTGGATAAGGTCCTGTACTATGCCCAAGCATCTGCTGAAGTTACCCATGCACATATAGAAGGAATCACGGGTGCGATGGCTGTTGCCACAGCATCAGCTTTGTTTCTGAATAAAAAATTTGGGCACTATTGCGGGCAGGGAGAATCTTTTCTGCGTGATGTTGCCGATCCATTACCAGAAAGTGATACCAAATATAAAATATTATCCGCTATTTCTATCAAAAAAGAAAGCAGCATTGATTTTGTAGTTTCTGTGCTTGGAAATGGACTTAAGCTGACAGCGCAAGATACTGTTCCATTTTGCCTCTGGTGTGCGGCATATTTCTATACTTCGTTAGAAGAAGCTTTGTGGATAGCAGTTTCTGCTTTGGGAGATCGGGATACGATATGTGCCATCGTAGGCGGAATGCTTTCGCTTTATACCGATGAGCTTCCTCAACAATGGCTGCGTTATATGGAACACCCAGAAAATTCTGTCTTTATGAATTGCACAAGCGATGACTAGGAAGAAACCTATTGAAAGGCAATTTTCTCAAAAAAACTTTAAATGATTGCCCCAAATAGCAACAAGAATGATATTTTGAGTGAAAAAATATGAAAAGCTTATAGCATATCACATTTATTAGTGATATAATAAACGTATTAAAAACGGTTTCTAAATATCCTATATAAATATAATACATTCAATGAAACAAATATCAGGATTATAGAACAATAGCACATATCTTTAAGGCAAGAAATAAATTGATATCGGGATACTATATGGAGGAATAAGATGGGGAGAATTATCGCGATCGCAAATCAAAAAGGTGGCGTTGGAAAAACCACAACATCGATTAACTTATCATCATGCATTGCGGAAAAGGGAAAACGTGTATTGGTTATTGACATTGATCCACAGGGGAATACAACCAGCGGATATGGGATTGAAAAAAACCAATTAGACAATACAATTTATGAATTAATTTTGGGTGATTGTTCCATAGAAGATTGTATATTAAAAGAAGTATATCCAAATATCTCCGTTTTACCCTCTAACGTTAATCTGGCTGCCGCAGAAATAGAACTCATTGGTGTGGAAAAGAAAGAATATATTTTAAAGAATGAAGTTGATTGGGTAAAAGACAGATACGATTTTATTATTATTGACTGTCCGCCTTCTTTGAGCCTGCTTACTGTAAATGCTATGACCACCGCAGATTCTGTATTAGTTCCAATACAGTGCGAATATTATGCATTAGAGGGACTAAGCCAGTTGATTCATACCGTAAACCTGGTAAAAGAACGACTGAACCCTGCGCTGGAAATGGAAGGTGTTGTATTTACCATGTATGATTCACGAACAAACCTTTCTGCACAAGTTGTTGAAAATGTAAAAAGCCATTTGAGTCAGAATGTCTATAACACATTAATTCCAAGAAATATCCGGCTCGCGGAAGCACCTAGTTATGGTAAGCCAATTAATTTATATGATCCCAAATCTGCAGGCTCAGAAAGTTACATGGCACTCGCTGAAGAAGTAATCAGAAATAATTATTTTTAAAAAATGTACTCTTGAAGTCTTTTGGTACACATCTAGCAAAAATCAAGTGCAGAGAAGATTCCAAGAGTACTAAAACATAAAAGGAGGGAGTAAATGGCGTCGAGAGGATTGGGAAGAGGTTTGGATGCTTTGATACCTGCTGGCGGAACAACAAAACCCGCCAAACAAAACAACAATGATGATAAACCCCAGGCCGAAACCAATGTAAAAATATCAAGGGTGGAACCGAGTAGAACCCAGCCGCGCAAAAATTTTGATGAGGATTCGCTGCAGGAACTTGCAGACTCGATTAAACAATTTGGCTTACTTCAGCCAATACTTGTACAAGACCGAAAAGAATACTATGAAATAATCGCTGGAGAGAGAAGATGGCGGGCAGCAAAACTTGCAGGTTTAAAAGAAATACCCGTCATTATTAAAAGCTATACGAATCAGGAAATTGTTGAAATTTCGTTAATAGAAAATATTCAGAGAGAGGATCTAAATCCAATTGAAGAAGCATTGGCATTTAGGAGATTGTTGGAAGAATTTCATTTAAAACAGGATGAAGTGGCAGAACGTGTTTCAAAAAGCAGAACTACTGTAACAAACAGTCTCCGATTATTAAAATTATGCGATGAAGTCCAACAAATGATTATAAACGATATGCTTTCCACAGGACATGCCCGTGCACTCATACCAATAGAAGATGCAGAGATACAACTACAACTTGCGCAAAGAATATTTGATGAAAAGCTTAGTGTGCGCGAAGTCGAAAAAATAGTAAAAACTGTACTAAATCCAGATAGTGATAAAGAAAAAAAAGATGAGCTACCCCAGAATATTCGATTTATATATGAAGAGATTGAGAATAAACTAAAAGAACGATTAAGTAGAAAAGTAGAAATTTCATCAAAAGGGAAAAATGGTTCTGGCAAAATACAAATTGAATTTTATTCAAATGACGATTTGGAAAGGTTGATAGAACTATTATCCAATTTAAATATATAGCGGGAGAAATACATGAACAGTAGAATATTAAATTATATAGGGTTAGGCAACATTGATATCGGATTTTTATTTCTTGGACTGGCAGCCATAAGCTTGATATTACTTATCATTATCATTGCAGCATTGGTACAAATTCACAAATTTAAAAAGAAATATGAAAAATTTATGCTGGGTAAAGATGGGGGAAGTCTTGAAGATGACATTATGACTTTATATGATGATAATAAGTATATGAAGCGAAGCATTGATACCAATAGAGAAAATATTAAGATTCTCTTTGAAAGACATCGTTCTGTTTTCCAAAAAATTGGGCTTGTCAGATATGATGCATTTAAGGAGATGGGCGGAAAATTAAGCTTTGCATTGGTATTGCTAGACGAGAATAATGACGGATTTATTTTAAATTCTGTACATAGTTCCGATGGATGCTATTCTTATACGAAAAGAATTATCAATGGAGATTCTCAAATAATACTCAGCAATGAAGAAAAAGTAGCAGTAGAACGTGCTATTCGTGGAGATGCATCTGATACAGAATAAATGTACTTTCGGAATCTCACAATATCGGGCACAAAACGTTCCCGAAAATGCATAATAAAAGTAAAGGGAGAGGGAAAGATTATGAGATTAGTAACACTTGATAATTTAAAAGAAGGCGATATCATCGCAAATGATGTGATGCTTGAAGATTATACAGTCGTTCTTGGAAAAGGAACTGTTATCAAAGAATCTTATGTTGAAAAACTGAGAGAATTAGAAATATATACTGTATATATTGAAGATGCTGTGCCTGAAAAGGCAGAACAAGCCGTAAAAAAAACAGTTGAGGTAAAACCACAACCCGCTGCAAAAGAGACAAAACCGCAGCAATCCGAACCTGAAAAGAAAGAGCCTCAAATTCCCGTAGAAGAAATCACTATCTTGCGTGATGACGTAGAAAAACAAGTTAAAAATAAAATAAAAGAAATTATAGAGCTTCATGTATACCAGCAGACAACCGGTTTGGAAAAAATTGCAGAAACTGCACAAAATATTATCACCGATATATTAGAAGAAGAAGAGGTCATTGAAAAAGTATATGATGTAAGAGAACGAAGCGCTGATATTTATGAACATTCTTTACAAGTTTGCAGCATCGCTACTCTGATTGCATTGAAACTTGGTTTATCAGAAAAAGAAGTTTATGATATTAGCGTCAGTTCATTAATACACGATCTTGGACTGCGTTATTTGGTAGTGCGCTATGAAAACCAAGATATTAATCTGCTTCCCGCCAAAGATCAGGAAGAATACAAAAAACACTCCATCTATGGCTATACTGCAGTAAAAAATGAATCCTGGCTATCGGAAAATGCAAAAGAAATTGTACTCAACCATCATGAGCGAAAGGACCGCTCCGGATATCCTCTTGGAACAGATCTCGTATCACGCATGACTCAAATTGTAGGTGTGTGTGATGAATTTGATGAGTGTATATCCGGCGTAGGAAAAGCGCGCATCAGAGTACATGAAGCCATCAATAATATTAGAAATTATAGTGGAATCTGGTTTGATTCCGACATTGTTGAGGCATTTTTACAGTTAATAGCAGTCTATCCTGTTGGTTCAAAAGTTAAAACCAACCAGGGCGAAACCGGCGTTGTTGTTAAACAGAATCCTCATTTCCCAGAACGCCCTGTTATTCGCATTACGATAAACAAATTTGGCAGAGCAATGATGAGTGAAAAAATCATCAATCTTATCAAAGAGACAAATGTTGTTATACAGGAAGTCATAAAATAACATTGATTAATATAATATTTAAAGGAGTTTTTTGAAATGATAGATATCAAATTTCTAAGAGAAAATCCCGACACTGTGAAAGAGAATATCAAAAAGAAGTTTCAAGCTCATAAACTTCCCCTTGTAGATGAGGTGATAGAACTCGACTTACAGGCTAGAAAAACACAGCAGGAGGCAGATAGCCTTCGCGCTGAACGAAATAAGCTTTCAAAACAAATTGGCGCCTTGATGGGTCAAGGAAAAAAAGAAGAGGCAGAAGAAGTAAAGAAGCAAGTAAATGCCCAAGCAAAAACACTTGAAGAACTTGCTGAAAAAGAAAAAGAATTAAATGACAAAGTTTTAAAAATTATGATGCGCATTCCTAATATCATTGATCCAAGCGTACCAATTGGCAAAAATGATACAGAAAATGTAGAAGTCCAAAAATATGGCGAACCCATTGTGCCCAATTTTGACATTCCATATCATACGGATATCATGGAACGTTTCAGCGGAATTGACTTAGATTCTGCAAGGAAAGTTGCTGGAAACGGTTTTTATTATCTGATTGGCGATATCGCAAGACTTCATTCAGCAGTAATTTCCTATGCAAGAGATTTTATGATTGACAGAGGATTTACCTACTGCATACCGCCTTTTATGATTCGAAGCAATGTCGTAACAGGCGTAATGAGTTTTGATGAGATGGAAGCCATGATGTACAAAATTGAAGGAGAGGACTTATATTTAATTGGTACAAGTGAGCATTCTATGATTGGCCGATTTATTGATACAATTATTCCCGAAGCAGAACTTCCAAAAACACTTACAAGCTATTCGCCTTGTTTTAGAAAAGAAAAAGGAGCTCATGGTTTGGAAGAGCGGGGCGTATACAGAATTCATCAGTTTGAAAAACAAGAAATGATTGTTGTCTGCAAGCCGGAAGAATCCCCAATGTGGTTTGATAAACTGTGGCAAAATACAGTTGATTTATTTAGAAGCCTAGATATTCCTGTTCGTACATTGGAATGCTGCTCCGGCGATTTGGCAGATTTGAAGGTAAAATCTGTTGATATCGAAGCATGGTCACCAAGACAGAAAAAGTATTTTGAAGTTGGTAGCTGCTCAAATCTAGGAGATGCGCAGGCAAGAAGACTAAAAATTAGAGTAAATGCAGAAAATGGAAAATATTATGCCCATACATTGAATAATACCGTTGTAGCACCGCCAAGAATGCTAATTGCTTTTTTAGAGAACAACCTGCAAGAAGATGGTTCTGTGAAAATCCCAACAGTATTACAGCCATATATGGGAGGTAAAACAGAAATGAGATAGAAAGGCATGGTTTTAAAGTGCACAAATATTTAAGGGCCATAGGTTTTAGTGAGGTAAAGAAAAGGGATGCGCTGCAAGGGCTTATTAACGAAGTCGTTGAAAAAACGATACTGCGCCGCAATAAAACAGAAAATGGAAAAGAAAAAAACTTAGAAGAATACACATCTGTAAGAGATTTCGCGGCAGATGAAGATGACATTGTATATGCGGAGCTGTTTCTTGACTTTGCACATGGCGCAGGAATTTGTGTGCGCGGCGAGTTTGATGATGACAATTGTTTTTTATATGATTATTATTTTCCTTATTTAAGAGGTAATCATATCAGTTCAAATGAGAATATCACGATTGAACGACAATCGGAAAAGGAATCTTATGCTGGTGTATGCGATGATATTAAAGTAGGTGTTTCGCTTATATTTTATTTACAGAATATGATTCCTTACAAACGGCTCAAGGCATTAAAGAGGCTGCCGATACAAGGCACCTCATTAATACTAAGCGCCTTATCCGTAGACGGAACCATTATGATGCCTATTGAAAAAAATGAATATGAAAAGCAACGCATCAAAAAAGCGACAAATGAAAGAAATCAGCTTATTGCGCAAGCACGAATGGGTGATGAAAATGCAATCGAAAGTCTAACCCTAGAAGATATGGATATCTATACGATGATTTCCAGAAAAATTCACAAGGCGGATGTTTTTAGTTTGGTGGATACTTATTTTATGCCATATGGTGTAGAATGTGATTTGTATTCCATACTTGGTGAAATTATAGAGATTCACACAGACCAAAACCGTATCACAAAAGAAGAAGTTGTTTTTATGACTCTAGAATGCAATGAAATGACCCTCGAAGTATGTATCAACAAAATTGATTTGTACGGGGAACCTATGGTAGGTAGACGTTTTAAAGGAGTTGTATGGCTTCAGGGATATATTAATTATCCATAGATTTTGTCAGTCACAACTTCCCTACTTGGTTTATTGTTTCAAAAGAACTGCTGCATCAAAAATATGCGCAGTTCTTTTTTATTACTTTTTTATAACCCCACCAAAATACTAGCAAATTTTATTGCAATGATATAAAATATATGTTAGAACTATGAAAGCAAGAAAGCAGATTATTTAAGATTGTATATCATTTACTTAATAAAGGACAAGCTACCGCCTCAGAATTAGCAGAAAAATTTGAACTGCTGAAATCGGCAATTTTCCAATGTAAAACAGTTAAAATCCAATATGCAAATTCTAACAAAATTCTCAGTGAACGAATCATTCAGCCATTAAAGCTTGTTTACAAATCCATGGCATGGTATTTAAAAGCATTTTGTACAGAAAAACAGGATCGGCGCGTATTCAAATTAAATCGTATTATAGATTTAACACTATTAAATGAATATTTTCAGCGCCGTGAATTTCCAGAATCAACCGGCTCCCCCGAAGAAGAATATCATCAAATTACACTTCGTTTTCCAAAAGAAATGGCATACCGTGTCTATGTGAATTTGATAAAACACAAGTACAGCAACAGGCAAACGGTGATTTCATCGCTTCTGCCGCCATGCCGCAAGACTCCTGGTTAATAGGGTTTCTGCTGTCGTTTGGAACACAGGTGGAAATTATATCGCCTGCTTATTTAAAGGAAGTTGTCGCAGAACAGGCCAAATTAATCTATGAAAAATATAAACCTTGACAAAAAATGTCACGTTATCTGTACTATATTCAATAAAGTAACAAAAAAGCTATTAACAACGATAAAACACAGGGAAAAATTTCACATCTGAAATTTAAAATCATTGAAGGAATGAGGGGATGAAAATGGTAAGAATTGAAAAAATAACAGGAAAAAATGTTTGGGAAATTATTGAACTACGTGTAAAAAATTCACAGCAAACTTTTGTTGCAGCCAACATGACCAGTATTGTCGAAGCATACACTGCAATTACTGGAAACGGATATGCATTTCCTTTCGGTATTTATGATGGTAATATCGCAGTCGGATTTTTAATGATTGGATATGATGTGGACGATGATTGGGAAAATCCACCGCAAATCGCAAAAAACAATTACAATTTATGGCGTCTTATGATCGATGAACGTTATCAGCATAAGGGATATGGAAAAGCGGCAGTCAAACTTGCACTGGACTTTATAAAGACAATGCCTTGTGGAAAAGCAGAATATTGCTGGTTATCCTACGAACCAGAAAATATCCATGCCAAAGAGCTGTACCATTCTTTTGGATTTTCTGAGACTGGTGAATTTGACGGTGAAGAACAAATTGCAGTACTAAAGTTATGAATATAACGATTTCATTCTATCAACCAAAACCATTCATAGCACCCAATAAAAGCGCATCACCCTCTGCAAATGCTCATGTACGGTAAAGAAGCAAGCAACCGAAAACAAGAGATAGACCGCCAGCACCACACTATTCCGAACCAAAGAAAACAAAGACTAAAAGACAAGCATTATGAAAATGTGCATAACAGGCTATTCCGTTATGGATAACTCTGTTCACAGCACATGGAAAAGCGAAAGAGCCGTTTTCCCACGTCCTGCAAACAGAGTTACCCACAATTCCATAAGACAGCCAGTTATACACATTACCACGAATGCCGACCGCTACGGAATTCCTCTCATTCTTCTCTTTTTTACTTTCATGCTTTATAGTGTTTTCTGATTAGAGAAAATTGGGTGAAAGTTTAGTCTAATGATTGACAAAATCAGATTTGCAGTTTATAATATAATTCTTGTTATATAACATGAATTATTAAGTAGGAGGAAAAGCTATGCCGCCAAAACCTAAAATCACAAAAAATATGGTTATTGACGCTGCCTTTGAGGTTGCCCGTGAAGCAGGTGGGGAAAACATCAATGCAAGGACTGTTGCCAAAAAGCTTAATTGTTCAACACAGCCTGTTATGTACCACTTTGCGACGATTGAGGAATTAAAAAAAGCTGTCTATGCAAAATTGGACTGGTATCATACAGAATATTTGATGAAGATTAAAGAACCACAGAAAGGGGCTATGCTTGGAATCGGAATAAACTATATTCGGTTTGCGGTTGAAGAACCAAACTTATTCCGCTTTCTATTTCAATCGGGTTTTGCAGTTGAGAACAATCTGCTTGAAATGATTGACTCACCAGAACTTGTACCTGTTATTTCTGCAATGCAGAAAGCAATAGGCATGAATATTGAGCAGACAAAAAAGGTTTTTTTATCAATTTCTCTATTTGCCCATGGATATGCAAGTATCATAGCCAACAATTCATTAGAGTATGATGAAGAACTCATAAAATCTCATTTAGAACGGGCTTACAGAGGGGCAATATTAGCCGCACAGGAGGAAACGAAATGAAAAATCAGCAAATTATGAGTAATAACAAAAAAAGTGTTGTTCTCACACTCATAGGTATAACAGTAATGATACTGTTGACTTTAACGAAAGTTGTTCCGTCCTCGACAATAGCAGAATATTCCGTATTTGTGGGGGTAGCGTTTTTCTTTATAGTGGAAGCTGTCAACAAAACGCGAGGTGCCGAATCGGGTTTGCGTTTCAATACGATTGCGGCGGATTTCAAAAAGTCGGGTGTGCTTCTTTTGGTGTTGCTACCGAGTGTGAGTGGTATTGCAGCGCTTGTTGTAGGAGATATGATTTTCGGCAGAGAATTTGTTGCCCATGTAATGGGACGGACGAGTTCTATACTGTCTTTTGATAAGACAGCATTATTGATAGGTCAAGTTATCATTGCAGCATTTGGAGAAGAAATTGCGTATCGCGGTTTCTTCTTTGGAAAATCCTCAAAAATATTTCCGATTTGGGTTAGTGCAGTGGTATCATCCGCTGTTTTTGCTGCTGGACATATTGCTACAGGAAACATAGGGATTGTAGCTTATGACATTGCCGGCGTATTCATTGACAGCTTGATTTTCTCGGTGATTTATCAAAAATCCGAGAATTGCGTTATCAGCACCTTTTCACACATTCTCGGAAACGCAATATCCCTTGTTGCCGTGTTTGTATTCTTTTTATAAAAAATAAGAGAGGTAGATGATATGGTAAGCGCTATTTTAGAATGGATACACTGCCCTGTCTGCGGAAATAAAACAAGATTACAGATACGAACAGATACAGAATTGAAAAACTTTCCTCTCTACTGCCCAAAATGCAAACAGGAAAGTCTGATTGACGCAAAGAATTTGCAGATAACAGTTATTAAAGGGTTTGAAGAAAAACACAGAACTGATTAACAAAGCGACAAATCGAAATTTTAAAGGAGGAATGAAGTATGGTTAGTGATTTTTTAGGAGCAGCATTTCCGTGGATTTTAATTGGTTTATTTGTAGCTATCAGTTGTTCTCTTATGAGCAAAAAAGAGAAATAAATTCCAGTTACCGAACAGAACAACATGTCATCAAAGAGCCAGACGCACAGACGCAGAGCCGACAGACTTGTGAAAAATCACAGCTTGTCGGCTATTTTCTTGAAAATAAAATGCTAAAAGTATGCGGGAAGATAATCATGGGAAAGCAATCTAAAACGCTGCCCCTTGAATTATAAAATATAACCGTAAACCATGCAACGCCCCATGTGGGAGAAAGGGGGAATCATCTATGCCTTATACAGAAGCATACAGAGAACACATCATGTATACTTTTAATGGCTATTGCAAGACCGTCATACGCTTTGCGGCTATCAACGCATGGCGTGACAGGAGCAGGCGGCGGCAAAAAGAAATATCCCTTGAATACCTCACAGAAGAAAAGTTTTATCCTTTAAGCACAACAGACGAATATTTTGAAGCACCCTATGAAGAATACCCCATTACGATATGCGGTCAGACAGTTATCCTCACCAATGGGGAGCTTGCCGCCGCCCTGTTATCTCTGCCGGAGAAGAACCGGGAAATCATTTTCCTTTACTTTTTCGGGCATTACACACAGCGGGAAATCGGGGAACTTTACGGACGCTGCCGGAGTACGGCGTGGCATCACATACACAGTGCCTTGCAAATGCTGCATGAAGAAATGGAGGTGCTTTCACATGGGAAATCCGAACCTTTTGCCCTATTGTCCCTCAGGGTGTCCAGTTCCAGCTCATCATAAGCTGTGACCTCCCGCAGTTCGGCAATATCGAATACCTCCAGCCGCGCGCCGCAGGAAATCAGGATGCTTTTTGCGGTTTTGCCAGAGACGTTTTGTAAAGGACTTTTTAATCAAATTCACAGAAAATTTACATTTCAGGACAAAAAAATAAGGCCGGGAACCTGTTTTTAGATTCCCGACCTACGGTTTTACTATGCTGTCTGTTCTGCTTTCAGTTTTTTCACTTCGTCAAGTGGAAGTCCTGCGTATTCCGCAATTTTTTCAAGTGTCAAAATCCCATCTGCCAACATTCTCTTTGCGGAATTGATTGCTCCCTCTTTCAATGTCTGATTCCTCATATCTTCCATAGTCCGGCACATAATCTCGATTCCCTCCCTGCTCTTTTTCTCCCGGCTCCTTTGTCGGAGCGCTGTACTTCCACATTCAGTTTCGCCCCTGTGTTGTCCGTAGCCAGGATATCCAACCTCGCCGAACGGTTCAGCAGGTTCTCCACAAATACCTGAGTGCGGACGCCCAGCACCTTTAAATCCGGCTTTTCCAGCACAATCTGCAATACTAATTCTATGCTTGCCGTATCCCCCTCAAAACACTTTGGTCATTATAAATCAGCACATAAATATGATTCACTATTTCCTTCAATTCTTGTTCGTTCTTATTATTCACATCAATGTCTAACTCATCCAAATTCCCAAATTGTTTTTCAAGATAGCGCAAAATATCAAGTAACTTGTTTTCATCTTTCGGAAAAATATTTAAAATTTGTGGCATATTTAATTGTACCTCAGCTGATTGTATAACCATCCCCATATCATTATTACACTTTGCAATATATGGATAATATTCAGCAGGAATTATTCTTCTTATGGATGTTCCCTTTCTTTCATATTCATGTATTGTCCCTTTTAACGCACCCATACTTTCTCTCATGTTTGCATAATAAAACAGTTCCCGCTCGTTTTCAGGCATATTGCCTAGAGATAAAGGCACATTACTGTATTTTAAGAATCTTGACATAGTTCCTTTTATATAGGAGCAAAATGACTGTCCCGAAATCCGTCGATATTCAGGCACTTCTACATCATCCGGATATCCCTCTATTTCATAATTAACCCATTCTAATAATCTTTCGTCATCAAATTCCTGTAATAATACTTTTGTCCTCTTTAATGCTGTCTGTGTATCAATGCTTCCATTTGCTAAGTCCTTAATTATCTGACTCTTAGCCATCAAAACCACCTCTCAATCCAGCAAATAATATCTGTCCAAAAAGTAAATAAAAATAAAAATGCAACAATAATAATGGTCTTTTTGCAAATCAGATTCTTTTAAATTTAACAAAACTTTCAGTTTATTAAACCTATTATCTTCTGTGAAAAATCCATCTACTGGCTGTCCAATTTCATATGTAACTCCATTAACACTATAACTTGTACTCCGTAAAATTACATCAGCTTTTATACAAGAAAAACCAATTCCAATACCATCATTTAGATTAAACTGGTCTAAAAACCTTACTTCCTCGCCTTTTATCGTAGGTATATTACTTTTTTGTATGATAAAATATCCTTTTTCTCTTGATATAGTTTGCTGGTTTATTTTCCGGCTTAATATAAGCTGACCAATCAATATCGCTGCTTGCGTAAACAAAATAATAACATTCCATATTTCTGCTTTGCTCATATTTTTTAGTCCTCTTGTAAAAATTTTACACTCTTGCCAAAGAGGTAGAAATGTTCCTTATTACCTAAATTTCTATTTCACATTCACATATTTTCTAAAATTAAGTCCAAGTGCAAATTCTTTTCTATAACTGAAAGTTACTTGTGACATCTTTAATAACTATATCACTAATGAAAGTTGAATTCGTAATATGGATATATGTATTATACCACGAAAGGAAACTACCAACAATAATAACAACAGAACTTAATCTGCCAGTCTGATTCCCGGCTTGTTTCCATTATCGCTTTTTCACATCTGCCGTATTTTTCCCCCTCTTGGAACATCCGAAGCGAACCGGAACTACAAAGGGAAGTAACGTTAGGATTTTTTGCACCCTCAATTTGTAACAGTTCAGCCTACGGCTTCCTGTTACAGGCATTCCTTAAAAAAGTAAAAATCTGCATATTTGTTTTTGGATTGGTAAAAATAGGCATATGAACAGGTATAATGCCGCATATACGGAACAATAGCAGTTTGTTATAATAAATTTACCAAATATTAAAAAACAATTAAAACAGGGAGGCGACGATAATGAAGACAAAAAAAATGATAGCTTTGTTTATCAGCACAGTATTGACAATCGGAACGCTTGCTGGATGCAGCAGTTCAGGAAGTGGAAGCAGTGACGGAAAAAGCGCAAGCAGCGGTTCCGGAAAAATTGAATTGGAATTTTTTACACAAAAAAGAGAAGCAGCAGACACCTTTGACAAGATTATTTCAGAATTTAATGCAAGCCAGGAAGAAATTGTGGTAAAACAAAATATTGTACCTGATTCTACCAGCGTATTGATGTCCCGTGCGGCAACAGGCGATTTGCCGGACATTATCCAGGTAGGCGGTATGCAGGACTCCAACACCATGCAGTTTATGAAAGAAGGACATTTTTTGGATTTAACAGGAATGGCTTGTCTGAATCAAGTCGTTGACAATTATCAGGAGGCAATCAAATTCAAAGGAAAGAATTATGTTGTTCCTATTTCTGCAAATTTCAGCGGTGTTTACTATAACAAAGACAAATTTGATGAAAAAGGATACGCTGTGCCAACTACATATGATGAGTTGATTGCATTGGCAGACAAAATGCAGGCAGATGGCGAAACACCATTTTTGTTCCCTGACAAAGATTCCTGGACAATCGTACAGTGCTGGGAAGACAATATTGATGGTTCTGCCAGAGGCGACAGAAAACCAGTTTATATGGATATCGCCAACGGAACAACAACATTCCAAGATGATGCACTGTTCAATGAAACTCTGCAAAAGGTAATTGATATTCGCAAGTATGGACAGGGCGACACACTTGCACTTGGATATGACCAAGCAATCAGTGATTTTGCAACTGGCAAATCCTGCATGTTTATGCAAGGCATCTGGGCACTTCCATCTATCAAAAAAGCAAACCCAGATATGAATGTTGGTATGTTTTCTTTCCCAAGCAACAGCGGAGATACCAAGGTAAGCATGGGAATTGATGTAAACCTTGCAATTTCTGCAAAGTGTGCAAATCCTGATGCAGCAAAGAAATTTGTAGAGTTTGCAGCATCGAAGGAAATGGTTCAGTTATATGTAAATAATGACTATTCACTACCTTGTATGAAAGATGTTACTGCAAATATTCCTGATGCACAGGGAATTGTAGACCTGGTAAACAGCGGAAAAGGTGAACTGCAGGTTACTGCACCTCCAAAGGCAGTTGCTGACGAACGGCAAAACACCATTCAAAAGGTAATTGTACCAGAAGGCGGCGAAGATGTAACTACATTTTTATCAAAGCTCTCTAATACATTTGCAGAAAATAAAGATGAATTTTTAGAGCTTTATGGCGAGTAAAGCAAAAAGTGATAAACCATATAGAGTTGTCGCGCAGCGACTATAAATAGGAGTGATTTTGATGAAAAAACCAAAACGAATGCAGAGAAATCAAGTACTGTTTTTGTTTACACTGCCAATTCTTTTGATGTACTGCCTGTTTTTCGTCGTACCCCTTTTGATGGGAATGAAAAACAGCTTTACAGACTGGTCAGGAACCAGCCCAGATTATAATTTTATAGGCATTCGAAATTATATTAATATTTTTCAAGATGAACGTTTTCGCAATGCGCTATTCTTCAATTTTAAATATACATTTTTGTTGACACTTGCAACCGTTGTCATATCGCTTGTTATTGCTATTATCCTAAATCAGAAATTAAAAGGACAACGCTTTCTTCGCTCTATCTATTTTCTTCCTGCTGTACTAAGCCTTGTAACAGTAGGTTTGATCTGGAATGAATTGTTCTATCGTATGATTCCGGCAATTGGCGAAGCGACTGGATGGGAACTTTTCCGTTCAAGCTGGCTGGGCAGTCCCAAATTGGCAATGTATGCGATTTTGATTGTAAACTTGTGGCAGGGCTGTGCAACCCCGATTGTTCTGCTCATTGCAGGACTGCAAAGTGTTCCTGCGGATTTATATGAAGCTGCTTCCATTGATGGCGCTACCTCTTGGGAAAAATTCAAGACAATCACAATTCCATATTTAATTCCTGTATTAAATATCGTCATTGTTACCTGTGTCAAGGGTGGTTTGACAACCTTTGATTATATCAAGGCTATGACAGACGGCGGTCCTATGCAGTCTACAGAATCAGTAGGTATTTTGATTTATAATCATGCTATGCAGGAAGGTAAATTTGGATATTCTGTGGCAGAATCCATGATTTTGTTTATTATCATTGCAATGGTATCTGTGGTAACAATGCGGATGTCAAATGGTAAGAAAGTAGGTGATTAGCATGACAAACACAAAAGCGCTGTTAAGTAAAATCGTATCATATGTATTAGCTATTTCAGGGGCAGTAATTATTCTCCTCCCTTTCTATGTAACTTTAATTACTGCCTTTAAAACACCACAGGAATCTGCACAAAGTTTTTTCTCTTTTCCTAAAAGTCTTTATTTAGAGAATTTTAAAACCGTTTTTGCAAAAGCTGGATATTTTAAATACTTTATGAATTCTGTGATTGTTACTGTTAGTTCACTGGTCCTGATTTATATTCTGGTGACAATGATTTCATACGCTGTAGCACGTAATATGAAACAACATGTGTACTATAAGTTTATTTTTGGATTTATTGTACTTGGAATGTTTGTTCCGTTCCAAGTTATCATGGTTCCCCTTGTACAGTTTATGGGCGGATTGGGATTATCCAATAAATTTGGATTGATTCTGCTTCATGTTACATATGCAGCAATGCAGGGTGTATTCCTACTAGTAAACTATATTCAGAATGTACCTGTAGACTTAGAGGAAGCAGCTTATATTGACGGCTGCACCACCGTTCAGGCATATGTCAAAATTGTTCTTCCATTGCTCAAACCAATGACTTCAACGGTCCTAGTATTAAATGCATTGTGGGTATGGAATGATTTCCAGATGCCATTAATGATTCTGAATAAACTGCCGGATACATGGACATTGCCTTTGTTCCAGTACAATTTCAAATCACAGTATTCATTTGATTATAATATGGCATTTGCATCTTATTTAATTGCAATGGTTCCAGTATTGATTGCATATTTCGTTGCACAGAAGAATATCGTGGAAGGCTTGACTGCAGGCGCTGTCAAATCCTAATCGAACAACACTTGCCCTAAAAAAATAAATATAGTAAACTGACAACAAGAAACGATGAATGGTTGCAGGCCGCATGGCCATCCTAATAATGAAAGAAAGTGCACTTTTCTTTCATTATCAACCGACAACAAGCAGCTACAGTCTGCAAAATTGCAGGCTGTAGCCAAACAAAAAATTGTTTGACCGATGGGAGGAACTCAATGCCTGATTTTTTTAAGAAGCTGTCTTTCAAAAAGAAGATTCTTAGTTCTTATATCTTATTTATTGGGATTTCCTGCCTTCTGATAGGAATTTACTTTCTCAAAAGCATGGAAAGCGCTGTCGAAGAAAGTTATAGCTATATGCATCAGTTTGGAGAACAGGTCAGTATGAGCACAGACGTGATCGTGTCCAATATGGACAGGATCCGTTTTCTGCATTTTATAGATGACAATATCAAACATATCATTCGGCGCAGCATGGCAGATAAAGCACAGGCCGAGCTCATTGATGAAAACGATTATATTGAACGCGCCTTAAACCATATGACAAATATGAACCAGTACGTTCTGCGCGCCACCATCGTGAATGAATATGGAGAAATATATTCGAATGTACAGACCAAAAATGAAACATACATTGAAAAAATGGGGGAAATTGATAAAATACAGGACTGGACTGACAAAAATAAGGTATATTATACTGGCGTGTATGAAGAAGAAATTTATTTAATCCCCTATGAACTGGTAACAAGTATCAGCAAAATATATGACATCAATCAGGAAAACTATATTGGAACACTCTATATTGACCTAAACTTCTCTAATATCCGCCAGATGCTTGATCGTCTGATTGAACCAAGTACGACACAGACAAACCTTCTCATTTTTGATGAAAACCAAAATGTGATTTATGATTCGGACAGCCAAGAAAAACAATTTTGGACACAATTGAGCGAAACGGAAGAAACGCAAATCCGCGACTTTTTAAGGTCAGAAGAAATAAGAGGCAAAGAGCTCAGCATTCGCGGCAGCAGATGTCTCGTAACGGCAATCCGCAATCAGACAACAAACTGGAAAATTTTTACTTGGACACCTCTGCCCAATATTTATGCCTCTGGATGGAAAAATATGGTTGGAATTTTTAGCGCTATGATGGTGCTTCTGATAGCTGCCGTTTTTCTAGGAATTTATCTGGCAAATCAAATCAGCCGTCCGGTTATGATACTGGCGGAAGCGATGGGACAGGTTGATCAAGGAAAAGTCAATCTCCTAGAACAAGCTGAACGCCATTGGCAAGATGAGATGGGGTTGCTTTTCCGAAGCTATAATGAAATGGGGAAACGAATCAATGACAGCATTGAAAAAATCTATATCTATCAGATTAACCAAAAGCAGACGGAACTAAAGATGCTGCAGTTCCAGATCAATCCTCATTTTTTGTACAATACATTAAACACCATCAGTTCTATTGCTGCCTTATCGGATATTGATGATATCGTAAAAATTGCTGATAATCTGTCCAATATGTTTCAGTACAATATTAAAGGAGATGATATTGTACCTGTAAAGAAAGAAATCCAGCATGTTAAAAATTATTTGGAAATACAATCCATTCGTTTTCCAGGTAAATATCAATTTGACTATACGATCTCACCAGAAGTAGAACATCAAAAAATGTTAAAGTTTTTGCTTCAGCCGCTGGCAGAAAATTCACTGCAGCATGCATTTAGAAAAATGAAAAAAATAAACACGATTTGCCTCATTGCCGAAAAAGATGGAGAGGATATTATTTTTCGGCTCTGTGATAATGGAGTAGGAATGAAACCAGAACAGGTCGAAGCCTTAAATCATGAGCTTGCGCAAACCAATACCGGAACACTGGTAAATCATGTAGATAAAGGAATCGGACTGCGAAATGTAAATGCACGCATTAAAAATTTATATGGAAAAGAATACGGGATTCAGGTGAAAAGCAAAGAGGGCTGCTATACAGAAGTCCAGATTCGTATCCATTTGCTGGAAGAAGACAAGGAGGTGGAACGATATTGAAAGTCTTAATTGCAGACGACGAATATTATGCACGAAAAGCGATGGCAAAGAAGGTACTTCAAGCCGATCCAGAAGCAGAAATTCTAGGGGATTTTGAAAACGGCGTCCAGGTGTTGGAATATTTAGAAGCCCATCCCAACGAAGCAGATGTCCTGCTCACAGATGTGAAAATGCCTGAAATGGACGGATTGTATCTAGCACAATATTTGTTTGAACAAGAATCAGGAATTGAAGTTATTATTATATCAGGATACAATGAATTTGAATACGCACGCAAAGCGATTAGTTTTGGTGTCAGCAATTATTTGGTTAAGCCTGTACAGAAAGAAGAATTGAAAGAAGCGCTGGATAAAATCAGCAGGGGACGAAAAAAATATCAGGCAAAGATGCAGAATATTATGTCAAAAAAGGCACTGCAATTCTTAAGTATCGAAGAAATCGCAACCCATGAGGACTGGAAAAAGCTTTTTTTAGAACCTGTATTTCAAAGAAATGATAATTCAGTCTTTTATATGGCAGTCATTCAAAGTATCACAAGAGAAGACTGGACTGCAAATTCGAAGGCTGAAAAACTGATACAACGTCTAAAAGATCCCTTTCTGGGAGAGTGGTTTTATTTTAAACGCTTTCAGGAAAATGTGCTACTTTTATTTGGAAATAAAACAGCAATTGTCACAGAGCTGAACAGTTTTGTCAGCCAGGCAAAGCTTTTGGGACTTGGCGAAGTCACTGTGGGCATCAGCCTAGAACATACACAGATCGAACATTGCCCCAAAGCATATCAAGAAGCAGTTTATGCAATTAATCAGCGGCTAATTGAAGGCTGGGGAAAAGTCTTTGTATTTGCCTCTGATTTCCGGCCGGAAAATTTGCTTGATAAAGAAAACGAGCAGACACTTGAAAGCGCGATTGCAGAAAGAAGATGTACACAGGCAGAAGAACTCACCAGACAGATTCTAGGGTGCTGCCGGAATTCCTATACGTTATATGTCACAATCAGCGGTATTTTTAATCTATTGTATCGATTTTTTTGCAGAACAGACAGCAAAGAAAACGATGGAAACCCAGGATATATGCTGTTTTCCTACCGTACCGATCTGTATCGCTACAACACGCTGGCAGAAATCGAGGATTATGTTGTCACGATAGTAAAAACAATGTGTGAAGAACAGGAAGCCAAAAAATATCATTATATCGTCACAGAAATTTTGACAGATATCGCACAAAATTACCAGAACAATATCTCTATTGGGGAGCTTGCAGAACATAAATATTTCATGAACAGCAGTTATCTTAGCAGGCTTTTCAAAAATGAAACAGGCAAAACATTCTCTGCTTATTTGATGGAATACCGTATGCGCAAAGCAAAGGAACTGTTGGAAAGCGATCTGTTAAAAATCAGTGATGTGGCAATGCTGTCAGGATATAATGACGTTTCCCGGTTTATTCAGTACTTCAAAAAAATGTACCAAATGACACCCGAAGAATATCGCAGCAAGAATAACAAATTGTCCAACTAATAACTATCAATATGCAGCTTATAAAACACATGGAGGTCAAATATGATAAGTCAAGTATTGCGGGATGCACGCAGATATGAAGAAACTTCAGAAAAAATGATAGCAAAAGAGGAACGGCCAGCGTTTCATTTGTCCGCACGAACAGGCTGGATGAATGATCCCAATGGGTTTTCCTATTATGACGGCAAATATCATATGTTTTATCAATACCATCCATATGATTGTCATTGGGGACCCATGCATTGGGGCCATGCAGTGAGCAGCGATTTGCTGCACTGGGAATATTTTCCGGCTGCTTTGGCACCCGATGAAGTCTATGACAAAGATGGATGCTTTTCGGGAAGCGCAGTGACGCTTGATGACGGCAGACAACTGCTGATGTATACCGGTGTTATTAAAGAACACAAAAAAGAAGGAACTATTTGTGAGATTCAGACCCAATGCCTTGCGGTAGGCGATGGCATTGACTATGAAAAATATGAAAAAAATCCCGTACTCGATGCAAAGGATTTGCCAGAAGGATGCAGCCAATATGATTTCCGCGATCCCAAAATGTGGCGGAAAGAAGATGGTACATTCTGCTGTGTGGTTGGCAATCGGCCATCTGATGGAAGCGGACAGGTTTTGATATTTAGCAGTCCAGACGGCTTTTCATGGAAGTTTGAAAATGTTCTGATTGCAAACAACAGCCGCTTTGGAAAAATGTGGGAATGCCCAGACTTTTTTGAACTAGATGGAAAATGGGTTTTGCTTGCAAGTCCAATGGATATGCTGCCTGTCGGATTTGAATATCACAATGGAAATGGCTCTTTATGCCTGATGGGAACCTTTGACGAAAAGGAATACACCTTTACCGAGGAACAGGATCAGGCTATTGATTATGGAATTGATTTTTATGCGCCGCAGACAATCCAGACACCAGACGGACGCAGAGTTATGATTGGCTGGATGCAGAACTGGGACACTTGCAGCTTTCGGACGCAAAATATATCCTGGTTTGGGCAAATGAGCCTTCCACGGGAGCTGTCAATAAAGAACGGCCGCCTCTACCAGACTCCTGTGAGAGAATTAGAACAACTGCGCTGCAATCAAGTAATCTATCAAGATGTTTCTGTTTGCGGAACAATCTCTTTGGAAGGAATCCGCGGACGAATGGTAGATATGGAATTAACAATTTCTCCCGAAGAGGGACAGGAAATCTATCGGAAGTTTGCAGTTCGTTTTGCACAAAATGAACAGTTTCAGACATCTCTTAGCTTCCATCCAGGAGATTCAATTCTCAAAATTGACCGGAAATTCTCTGGTTCAAGAAGAGCTATTATTCACCAGCGCAGAAGCCTGGTAAGAAGCGAAGACGGAAAACTAAAACTTCGGATTATCTTGGATCGCTTCAGTGTAGAAGTTTTTGTCAATGACGGAGAACAAGTTCTGACAGCAATCATTTATACCGATCAGGCAGCAGACGGCATATCATTTTTGGGAGATGGCACTGTACATATGAATCTTGTAAAATATGATTTAACCGTTTAGTAATAATTCGTAACTGTTTAGCCTTATAAAAGCTGCTATTGACAACATCAATACGGCGGAGTATAATGAATCCCATAAAATGTGCATGAAACCTATTGGAAAAGTAGGGATTATGCGGAATGGGGGAATCATTATGAGTCAGATAAAAGAAAGTGTGCTTGATTTGATTGGAGCTACTCCAATTTTGAAACTAAACAGATATGCAAAGAAATCAGCGGTTGAAAATGCCACAATTCTTGCAAAGCTTGAGTATTTGAATCCTGCCGGTTCTGTGAAGGACCGTGTCGCACTGGCAATGATAGAAGATGCAGAAAAAAAGGGGATCTTAAAGCAAGGTGCCGCCATAATTGAACCTACCAGTGGAAATACAGGAATTGGTCTTGCTGCCGTTGCAGCAGCAAAGGGCTATCGGGCAATCTTTACCCTGCCAGATACCATGAGCGTTGAGCGAAGAACACTGCTAAAGGCATATGGAGCAGAACTCGTTCTTACAGAAGGCGCAAAAGGTATGAAAGGCGCTATTGATAAAGCAGAAGAATTAAAACATGAAATAGAAGGGGCTGTTATTTTGGGGCAGTTTGACAATCCTGCAAACCCTGCTGCCCATACAGCGACAACAGGTCCAGAAATTTGGGAACAAACGGACGGCAAAATTGATATCTTTGTGGCAGGTGTCGGGACAGGCGGAACGATAACTGGTATTGGAGAATATCTCAAAAAGCAGAATCCAAATATCAAAGTTGTGGCAGTGGAGCCAGCAAAAAGCCCTGTTCTGTCAAAAGGAACTTCAGGCGCCCATGGCATTCAGGGTATTGGCGCAGGGTTTGTTCCAGGTGTACTCAATACCAAAATCTATGATGAAATTCTAACCATCGAAAATGAAGAAGCATTTGCAGAGGGCAAAGCATTTGCCGCCAGCGAAGGAATTCTTGTTGGTATTTCCTCCGGTGCAGCACTCAAAGCGGCGGTCATTTTGGCAAAAAGGCCAGAAAATAAAGGAAAAACAATTGTAGCGCTGCTTCCTGATTCTGGCGACAGATATTTGTCAACCCCACTGTTTCAAGACACGCTCTAAAAAGAAAAGTTTACAACAATATTTCATAAAAAGCCGCATCGTGTGTCAACGCGCTGCGGTTTTTGTAGTCAAACAAAATATAAGCAGGCGTTTCTAACTTTTGGGTACAATCTTTCCATACAGGATAGAAAAACGCTTCTATATGCGTCATTCTGGAAAGCTGCACCGATGTACAGCCATGATAATCTTTCAAATAGTGTGGTGTCTCCACCTCTTTTTCATAAAAACAGCGAAGCTTTTTCTTGTCTGCTATTTCCTCCATGCAAAATTCAGGTCTGCTTTTTAAATTTTCACGCAAATACAGGTCAAACGTAAGGAGTTCGATAAATAGCGCCTTCTTGTCCGCAGCAGCAGAACAGGCAAAGTCCAACAATACCTGATAACGATAACTTCTTGCAGGCGCGTTCACAAAGTACCCATTGGCATCATAATATGCTGCAAGCGCTTCATACATCTGAAATGGAGAAGCAAATTCCTGTACCAAAACAGGAAGTGTATGCACAAATTGATTGGAATTATAATACAGCTCCACCATCTCTTCGATTTTCTTTAATTTCAGTACATCATCATAGCATAACCAGTTTGTATACAACACTTCATAAGGCGGATTTGTTCCATATACAATACCATATTTCTCTGCATATTGTTCCATAGGCGAACCCTTCAACACCTTCAAAAAACCAAGCTGCAGCTCATTCGGCGCCATTTCATACACATCGTCAAACGATTTTCCAAAACTGCGATAGTCTTCATATGGAAGCCCTGCAATCAAATCAAGATGCTGATGGATATTGTTAAAACTGCGTATAGCAGCGACCATTTTTTGCAGTTTTCTGATATCCATACGGCGGTTTATCGCCTTTAATGCCGTCTCATTTGTAGACTGCACCCCAATCTCTAACTGAATCAGCCCAGGACGCATATTTTTCAGCACTGCAAGCTGCCTGTCTGTTAAGAGATCGGCCGCAATTTCAAAATGAAAATTAGTAATGCCATTATCATGCTCATTGAGATAATTCCATATAAAAAGCGCGTGATTCTCGTGACAATTGAAGGTGCGGTCAATAAATTTTACCTGTGAAACCTTGTGTGCCAGAAAATAATCCAGTTCTGATTTCACCAAACTGATATCGCGCAGACGAACCTTTTTATCAATTGAAGAAAGGCAGTAGGCACATTGAAACGGACAGCCCCGCTGGGATTCATAATAAAGAATCCGATTGTCAAAGACTGCTAATTTCTGTTCATAAATAAACGGTATCTTGTTGATATCTGCAAGCGCCCGCGCACCACCAAATCCCTCTTTGCAGACAATTCCTTTGATATTCTGCAAAATGCCTTGATGCTCCCAATAATATTCCAAAAGCGCTAAAAATGTTTCTTCTCCTTCTCCAACCATAATACCGGTAAGCTGCGGCAGTTTTTGCAGCAGCTTGTCAGCATGAAAAGAAACTTCTGGGCCGCCAAGCCATAATTTCGTATCCGGCAGAATTTTTGGCAGTTCTGACAGCAAATCCTGTACTATATTCCAATTCCAAATATAACAAGAAAAAGCCGCTATATATGGTTTTCTCTGATAAATGTTTGCAAGAATATCACTAAGCGATTGGTTGATCGTATACTCAGCAAGTTCAAGTTCACAGCCCGCCGGACGATTTTGATAATACTTATCTGCATATGCTTTTAGGCTGTAAATAGCAGGATTCGAATGAATATATTTGGCATTTATTCCGATTAACAAAACTTTTTGGTTCATAAAAATCCTCCATTCTTCCAAATGTATTCTCGGAGTTTCTTTATCGATTCTTAATTATAGCATATATATTGTTTTTTCGCAAAAAAGTGCTATAATCGTTTCATTGATAAAAACGGTCTGTTCGCGGAATCATAGGGTTGGTACGCGCGGCCATACATGCAGAGGAGTATATAAAAGATGTATCGGATTTTTATAGTAGAAGACGATGAACTGATAGCAGGAAGCCTTCAGAGGCATCTTAAAAGCTGGGATTATGAGGTCGTTTGCGCAGAAGACTTTGCCCATGTGATGCCAGCATATATCAAGGCGGCACCGCATTTAGTGCTTATGGATATCAAGCTTCCGTTTTATAATGGTTATCACTGGTGCAGTGAAATTCGCAAAATTTCCAAAGTACCTATTATTTTTCTGTCCTCCGCTTCAGACAATATGAATATTGTTATGGCAGTCAATATGGGCGGTGATGATTTTATTGCCAAACCATTTGACTTGGACGTTTTGACCGTAAAAATACAGGCAATGCTGCGAAGAACCTATGATTTTGTAAGTCAAAGTGTTGTTCTCGAACATCGGGGCGCGATGCTGAATCTCACAGAAGCAACATTGATATATGGCAGCGAAAAATTAGAGCTTACCAAAAACGAACTGCGTATTCTGCAAGTGCTTATGGAAAATAAGGAAAAGGTGGTAACAAGAGATACCCTGATGACAAAACTTTGGGAAAGCGACAGCTATGTTGATGAGAACACACTGTCTGTAAATGTGAACCGCCTGCGCAAAAAACTGGAAAGTGCAGGACTTGAAAACTTTATTCAGACCAAAAAAGGAATTGGATACCGCTTAGGCTAACTCTATCCCCATTTCCAAACCATAAAATGCAGGGAGGTTCTAAATGAAATATCTAAAACGATATCTTGCAGAAAATCTAAGATGGCTCGCGGTCATTTTGTTTATTGCGCTGACCATGACCACCACCATGCTTCTAAATGAAATATCCTTGAAAGAGATTGCATATGGGCTTCTTTTGTGTGGATTTCTTACAATATTTGCAATATTTATGGGATACACCAAACACTATGAAAGTTTTTGCCACTTAGAACAATTGAAAAAAACAATCACCACCTCAGCAAATGATATGAAAATGCCCGAATATATGTACGAGTTACAGTATCAGGATTGCATCCGAGCCCTCTCAGAAGAAAAGATTCGGATACAGAATGAAATGCTGTGCCGTCAGCAGGACATGACAGAATATTATTCTATGTGGGTTCATCAAATCAAAACGCCGATTGCTGCCTTAAAGCTTTTGACCGAAGAGGAACAAAATGCCTATCTGGAAGCAGAAGACATTGCGCAAAATAGTATCCTAGTCGAAAATAGCCAGCAAAAACAACAGGAGCTTTTTCGCATAGAGCAATATGTTGATATGGCATTACAATATATACGCCTTGGTACAGGTATCAATGATTTCGTGATTGAAGAACTGAATCTTGATGAAATCATCAAACCATCTATTCATAAGTTTGCCAAGCAATTTATTCACAAAAAACTTCGTCTGACCTATGAAACGCAAGGTATTAATGCGGTCACTGATAAAAAATGGTTTGGATTTGTGATGGATCAGCTTTTATCCAATGCTATCAAATACACAAAACAGGGCGGTATTACCATTCAAGTAACCAAAACACAGACTGCGCCTGACACTGAGACCGATGATAGCGCGCAGCATTGGTATCATAAAGACGAGACCTCCCCTGTGGAAAGCGTATGTATTTCTATAGAAGATACCGGTATTGGAATCCGTGCGGAAGATCTCCCTAGAATCTGCGAAAAAGGTTATACGGGCTATAATGGACATGCCGACAAATATTCTACAGGCATCGGGTTATATCTGTGTCGGGAAATCTTAGATAAGCTTGGACATCCATTCAATATTATCTCCGAAGAAGGAAAAGGTACCAAAGTAGAGCTTTTCCTGCCAGAGAGAATTCAAAACTGCAATGAATAAAAAAGTTGCAGTTTTTTGTTTCTTAAAAATTTCCCTGCTTTTTATTGTTGACAAGCGATATACTGTGTGGTACGATATATATTAAGTTCAGCAAATAAATATCAAGTGTTAATGAAATCTAAATTCTGCTGGATAGCAAAGGTGAACAGGTGCATCGAAGCGACTTTACCCTTTAGTGTTATCGCGCAGCGATTGAAAAAGGAGGGACCGTATATGAATATTGATGATTGGAAATCCCAAATAAAAAGAGGAACGCTTGAATTTTGTATTCTGCTTATGATAAAGAAACAGCCAACCTATGGATATGAACTGATTAACACTTTGGAGAATTACCCCATTTTGTCTGCAAAGGAAAATACCATTTATCCGCTGCTTCGGAGGCTGTTAAAAGAAGATTATATTATGTCTTCATGGCAGGAAAGTACAGAGGGACTGCCGCCAAGAAAATATTATTCCATCACGGATAAGGGACTTTCGTACATATCTGCAATGTCCGTAGAATGGAACAATTTGTTAGACGCAATCAATAAATTGAAAGGATGATAAATATTATGGATAAAATACTAAATGATTATCTTGAAAAGATTGAAAGACATTTAAAACCATTGCCTGTTTCTGAGCGAATTGATATTGTTAAGGAAATCCAAAGCCAAATACTTGAATTGCAGAACAATGGAAAAACAGCGGAGGAAATTGTTGAAAGACTGGGGAATCCAAAAGAACTGGCAAAAGCTTATCTAGGTGATATGATTTCCAAAGACAAGACATTTCATTGGAACCGAATTCTTGCAATTTGTGCTTATTACAGTCTTGCAAGTTTTTCCGGATTAATTATCATTCCTACTTTAGCGATTTGTGCGCCTGTATTTATTTTCACTGGCATTCTCACTCCAATTTTAGGCGCTGTGAAACTGCTCGATACGTTATTAAATCTGAATATTCCCTATGCTCAAAATATTGTAATTGCATCTATTGACAATCCTTTTATTGCTTTTGCTGCCTCTGCTGTTGTTGGTGCAGTATTGTATCTCATCGGGCGCGGCTGCTGGAAATTATTGGTATCTTATTTCAAAGCTGTAAGCAGCGCAAAGCGCCGCCTGTCACTATAATCTTCAAAGAACTGCAAAATTTTACATACAAAAATCCCCGCATGGACAGGGGATTTTTCTTTTTATGCGCAGACCTATGCAGAGAAATTATGCCGCTAAGGCGGCGCACGGGTCGCGCGGCGAGTAGAGGAAGATGACTCTTACCTACTCGATTTTTTCACTAAGGAATTGTAAATAAATAACTCTTTATATAAAGCTGCTCCTTTGCAAAGCCGGCTCAAACCATCTTCTACCAGACTGCGTGGACATGCTACATTCATTCGCAAAAAGTCTTCGCCGCCCTTTCCGTATTGTTTTCCGCCTGTAACAAACAGTCCTGTTTTTTCTCTCAAAAAGCAATTTAGTTCACTATTATCCGAAAAATCTTTTCTGTCTTTTATCAAACGGCTGCAATCAAGCCACATCAGATATGTCGCCTCAGAAGGTGTTACTTTTATTTCTGGAACATTTTTTTGCAAAAATTCACGAGCTAACTGTTTATTTTTAGATATATATTCCCTCAGAGCGTCCAACCATGGACCGCCTTTCATAAACGCTGCAATTGCAGCGTCTACTGCAAATACATTGGGGCGTGCTATCTCGTCTGTATTGAGTGCATGCCACATTTTATTCCGCAAAACCTCATCTGCTGCTACAACTGCTGCTGTGTGGATTCCAGCCAGGTTAAATGATTTTGTAGGCGCGATGCAAGTCACACTAATATTTTTGCATATCTCAGAAACAGATCCAAAAGGAATATATGCTCGATCAGGTTCTGTCAAATCGCAATGAATTTCATCTGAAAGAACGGTTACATGATGCTTAAAACACAATTCCCCAATTTTTGCAAGTGTTTTTTTATCCCATATCTTTCCAATCGGATTGTGCGGATTGCACAGAATCATTAGTGTCGTCAGCGGATCTGAAAGTTTTTGTTCTAATTCTTCAAAATCAATCCAATAGTTTTCGCCATCATATTTAAGCGGTGCATTCACAATATTTCTTCCATTATTGGTAATACAATGAAAAAACGCATTGTAAACAGGTGTTTGTACCAGTACATTTTCCCCTATCGTAGTCAGTTTTCGTACAGCACACGATATAGCAGGCACTATTCCTGTAGTGAACATGAGCCATTCTTTCTCAAACTGAAAATGATGGCGTTCCTCCCACCATTTAATATACGCGTTATACCATTCGTCCGGTATGCCTGGATAGCCAAAAATCCCGTGTTCTGCTCTTTTTAAGATAGCTTCTTTTATTTCTGGTGCCGTCTCAAAATCCATATCTGCCACCCACATCGGAAGTTCTTGCTCCAAGACAGCCCATTTTATGCTATTCGAAGTACGCCTGTCTGTTACTTTATCAAAATCATATCTCATTGTATCCCTCCATACTGCCGCCAAGCGGCGTCTTATTATAAATCGCTGCGCGATAGCTCTAAAGGGTAATGTCGCTTCGGCACACTTGTTATGAGAGAAACTTTCATTCGAAAGGGCTCTCTTAAAAGTTTCTCTCGTGCGCCTTTGCGCCTTTACTATCCAGCAAAATTCTAATTTCACGCTTTGGCAATTATAAATCGCTGCGCGATAGCTCTAAAGGGTAAATTTTGTCCTCCATTCTACCACATCTTCCATCTCTTTGCGGGGTCTTGCAGGCGGCGTTTCGTCCGCATACCCCAATGCCAGCGCTGCATACAGTTCACCGTCTGTATCCAGCCAGTCACAAAGCTCCCTGTGCGCAAAAAAATGTATTGCAAATTTCTGAGACGCGTTCATCTGTTGTCAATGATTTGCTGATGGCAACAGCCAATGGATTGACAATAAAAATAAGGACCGGCGCTTCTTTCATACACGCTCTAGTACATAATAATCACTATATACTTTTTTGTCATGTCCCCCAATCAATGTCTCCTTGGAAGCAGCAAAGCCAAGCTGCTCAACTGCTGCCCTGCGCTTGATAGCAAATGGGGGAACCTTTGTAGCAACCATTTGACAGCCAAACAATGCACATGATGACGGCACAATCAGAGACAAAATTTCCAAAATACATTCTGTACGCTCATAATCACTGCGCAAATCCAGCCGCAAAATACCACAATCGTTGAAATAATCCTCTGATTGACGGTTAAATAACTCAATTGTCCCTATTGCCTGCTGTACATTTTTGTCAAGAATGGTCCAGCGCACAAAACCCTTATGCGCATATTCGTTTTGCCAGGCTTGTATTGCCCCTTGCATATGCTCCATTGCAGTATAATGAAACGTATCGCCATTGCAGTTATCACTATTGAAAAAGGGAACTGCCTTTTCGTCCGAATACACCAAAAACAGATCCGGCGCATCACCTGCCTCAACCAACCTCATAAGATAGTTTTCATTTTCAAAAATGGGACATTTTTCATATGGATTCATTTTATGACCTCCTTTCATTTCTATTTTTGATGATATCATATCACACAAACTGCGACAACAGATTGTCATAGTTTTTCGTATAAAAAACAATATTTTTTGCCTTCAGATCTTATGTTGCAGATACCAGACCGCGCAGTGCTGTCAAAATATAGGAATATTCATCATACGTAACAAACCCCTTGTCCAGACGGAATCTGTCAGGAATTTCATATCCGCTTGTTACTCCTGTCGTAGAACAAATTGGAATCCCTGCAAGGCACAAGGACTCCATATCTCTCTGGATTGTTCGAAGCGATACTTCAAAATAGTCCGCCAACTCACTTGCGGGAGTTTTCCCATGATCCAAAAGATAAACCATAATCGCATAAAGACGCTCAATCTTCATTCTAATCCCCCATACTCTTATAATCGTTTATCTATGTTGAATCACTTTGTCAATCAGCCCATATTCCAAGGCTTCTGCGGCCGACATATAGTTATCGCGCTCTGTCGCACGCGCAATCTCCTCCACCGTTTTTCCTGTATTTTCCGCCAAGATTCGGTTTAAGCGCTGTTTGCTTTTCTGCATATGGTCCGACATTATCTTTATATCTGTCGCTTGTCCCTGAAACCCATTTCCATGAACTGCCGGCTGATGAATCATAATTTCTGCATTGGGCAATGCATTGCGCTTGCCCTTTGTTCCTCCTGCAAGCAAAAATGCGCCAAAACTTGCTGCAAGACCGATACAAATGGTAGACACATCACATTTCAAATACCGCATCGTGTCATAAATCGCAAATCCGGCTGTCACTGAACCGCCAGGACTATTGATATAAAGCTGAATATCTTTCTCCGGGTCTTCAGCTTCTAAATAAAGCATTTGTGCAACAATAACACTTGCAGATGCTTCACTGACTTCTTCTCCTAAAAAAATAATTCTGTCTGACAACAGCCGCGAAAAAATATCATAGCTGCGTTCTCCTCTGCTTGTCTGCTCAATAACATATGGAATCGTACTCATGCTGCCATCCTTTCTCCCTGAACAACAGGATAATATAATCCGTTTTTGCGATACGTCTGCGGGGTACAATGATACAATCTGCCAAATGCAAGTGTAAATGCCTGCTGAGAATTGTAATGTGCCTCGTAAGCAATTTCAATAATCGGCTGCTGTGTCTCAACCAGTTTTTTCGCCGCTATCGTCAGGCGCTTTTTCTGGATATATTTGTATATCGTACTCCCTGTTTTTTCTGCAAAAGTACGGGAAATATAAAATTTTGAGTAGTTTAGTTCCTCTGATATTTTATCTAGTGATAGATCTTCTTCAATATGCGCGTCTATATAAGACTCTAATCTGCTGATCAATTCATTGTCATTCATATGCAGTACTCCTTTTCTATTTTTGCACTCAAACAATCACTCTAAAGTAACTATAGCATAGAACTATCTATCCGTCTGAATAAAAATTGCCCTCTTAACGCCAAACGAAGAAAATCCTAAAATTTTGCAAACATGATAATCTGGAAAATATTATCTTCCAGATAACAACCAACAGTTCCTCCTATTTTTTCAGAAAAGGCTAATATGCTTTGCATTCCTAGTCCATGATTTCCCTTTTTTTTGCTTTTGGGGAGCCGTGTCACAGAATCAAGTACAATTTCCTCCTGAAATACATTTCTCATCTGAATCAATAAATAGTTCTGCACACAATGAATTTTAACATCTATGTATCTTTCCGCTTTCTCAAAATCTTTCACACAATTAATAGCATTCTCAAACAAATTTGCAATAACAAGTGTACATTCATAATCATTCACTGGAATTTCTTTTGGTACTATAATATCATGGTGCACCGCTATTTCATATGAATTGGCTCTTTCCATCATATTCGATATGATCGTATTTACTATCAGATTGTTACAATACTTTTTCATTTTGCTCTCATCTGCTACATTATTGATATGTTCTGTCACTTTTCGTATTTCATCATAATTCTCCTCCTCCAGCAAAGAATTGATTATTTGGGAATAATGTCTTACATCATGATGAAGAATTTTTAAGTTCTGTTCCGCCTGCTCTACCCAAAACTGCTGGTTTTCCAATCCTTTGATGTAGGATTCCAACAGCATATTTTTCCAGTAAACCACTGATTTTTTTGATTCACTTTCCACATAGCGAATCACCAAGATATACGATATAAGCATTGTAAGAACCAAAAAAAGACTTCCTAAAATATTGTCGGGATTATCATATAAGGTTGTCGGAAAAAACGCAATAAAGCAAAAACTGCAATAAAAAAAGACCGGTATCCAACACAACATCCAATAACTTTTCATATGTTTCTTTTCTTGAAATTTGAGACAGATTTCCTGAACTTTTTTCCACAAAAACAAAAGAATTACAGAATGTACCACAAATCCTCCCAGCAGTGCCAAAAACATGTTCTTTATACAGATCTGCAAAACTGTTGCCACAACGCTTCCAGCTATCACATAACTGGAATCACTAAGCCCTATAAACACTACTTGGCTGTTCTTGTTTCTGGAAATAAAAATAGCTGTAAATTGTGTTACAAGAATTTGTAAAATCGTGATAACGACATAGCATAAGTCACTGTCAGGATAAACTATCAGCTTCCAATAATCTGAGATACTTAGAAACAAAAATGAACAAAAACATATCAGCGCTGTCACCTTTTTGGAAAAACGATGAACAATGAATAAATACATAAACAAAAATAAAAATATATGACTTATTGTATAAGATATACTCATAAAATAATTCATTTTAATCCCCCATAATTATTCTTTAGGCAGTGTTTTTTGCTGCCTTAACAATTCTTCTCATACAATGTGTTACCTGTACTGTTCAGAAACAAATAAAAGATACTTATTTTTGACCTCCAGAGCGCTTTTGCGGCTGATAGGAATGTTCACACCACTGTCCATTGTTATATCATTTCGATTCAATCTTTTTACATAGTTTAAATGAATTACAAATGATTTGTGCACACGTATAAAGCTTCTGTCCCGCATCAGCTCTTTGATTTCTTCATCAAAAGATTTTCGTATAAAAATACTGGTTATAATCTCTCCGCTTGTCAGATGGACTTCCAGTTTTCTAGAGGCGCTCTCAATATACTCTATTTTTGAATAGGGAATCGTGCTCAAACCATTTTTTGTTTTCACCAAGTATACAGCGCTCTCCTTAATATCAATATAAGACAACGCATAATCAAGCGACTCAAAAAAAAGGGTTTCATTCACAGGTTTCAGCAAATACCTGATTGCATATATTCCATATGCATCAAGAGCATAATTATCTGAAACAGTAACATAAATGATAACACTTTTTTTGTTGTTTTTTCTGATTTGACGGCCAATATCTATTCCTGTAATCTTTGACATAACAATATCTAAAATATAAATATCCGCCAGATCCTCTTCCTGTATTTTTTTTGACAATAACGCGGCATCGGAATACTTCTCTATCTCAAAGTTCATATCTGAATAATAGGAACTGTATTTTAAAAGCAATTTTTCAAGCTTTATCAAATCTTTAAGGGTATCATCACAAATTACAATGCGCATAGCTCTACACTCCCTTCCCCACCAAATATTTGATATCTATAGAATATTATACACGAATTTGTCAATTTATCAAATCTGCCATACTGTGTATAGATGCACTCGCTCCACGTTATGATTTTCCACGTGTAAAATGCGTCTTTGTAGCATTTTGTGAGAGAATCTAAGCGCTGAACACATATATTATACCGCTCTGGGAACGGGTTTGCAGACCAAAAACAGCGCCCCAAACAGTTCTAATTTTAGGTTTTTACCACTTATGAATTCATACTTATTGCGCAAAAAGACACTGCCAAATTTTGTTGCCTGTGAAAAATTAGGTCAAATATGTGAAAAATGTGCTGGGCAGAGTATTCTTACAATCTGGTATAATACGATAGAAAACATCTTTTTGTTTATGATGTTTTCCTACGCCGATTATAACTTTCATAAATCGCGTATATCCCCCCAAAGAGGGCTGCCGCATTAAGTAACGTATAGACAAGATATTGTAACATATCAGTTTGCTTTAATATCTTGTATATACAATGCTTATTGCGGCAGCTCTTGTTCTTTTGCTGTACAAAATTCCGCTGCACTTTCGCAGGAAAATGCTGCTCGCATCGAAGAAATGATGGCTTCTGTCCAAAGTGTGTACGGAGAAATCCAAGCGCTCTCAGGACAAACAAATGAACTGGGAACCCTGTCAACACAGATGAAGGGAAGTGTTCGTTTATTTGTAACCGTTTAGCTATGCAAAATGGCGTTCTATCGCGTAACAAATCAACAACCAAAGGGGAAGAAATTAAATGTCATAGTAATAGAAATGTGATTGTGGTATTCTATTAGAAGTACAAATTCTTTAGGTTGATTTACAGTTTACATGGCGATTTTAATACCGTTTTTGAGACATATGTTTGGTTTTCGGGAAAGATAAAAATGAGAGGGGATTCTTCTATATCTTTATATATAGTTTGACTGACAATAACCCATAATTTCGTAATTTTTCGCCAAAGCTAAAAATGAAGCTGATGATAGAACTTGGATTTTATTCTAATACAATCCGTTATATTTGGGCAGCGGATAATCCATATCATAATTTCGGCACAAATCAATAAAGGCTTTCGCTGATGAAGTAAGGAATTTTTCTTTATGATAGACGATATGGAATTTTCGTTTGAAACTAAGTCCTTTTACACGGACAGCAACAACAAGGCCACGTTCTATTGGCCCGATTACCATGCGATGTGGCAATACAGCAATTCCAAGTCCGTTGATAACAGCATTTACTAAAGCTGTAGTACTCATAGCTTCCCAGATAGGGGAAACAGAAAATCCCGCAGCTTCAACTACCCGTTCAAAGGTTTCGCGTGTGCCGCTTCCATGCTCACGAAGAAGAAAATTTTGTTGGCGAAATTCTTCAACAGAAAGCAACTGTCCCGGATAGAAGCCACTGTTTGCAGGGCAGATAACAGTCAGACTGTCTTCCATATATTCCTCTGAAACAAAAGCCGGTGTATGGGAAATACCCTCAATCAGTATAAAATCCAGTTCATTGTTCCATATTTTCTGTTCTAACTGTTCTGATGGACTGATGGTTACTTTTACTTCTGTACCAGGATAACGATTATAAAATGCTTTCACATAGTAGGGAAGAAACTGTGAACCAATCGTTATGCTTGCTCCGATTCTTATCACGCCAAAAGAATCCCAGTCTTTCATTCCTTTTTCCATATCGTCAAACATAGAGACGATATGGGCAGAATACTCACAAAACCGTTGCCCTGCTTCGGTGATTTTAAGCCTTTTTCCGACTCTGTCAAATAGAGCTACGCCATAATACTGCTCTAATTCCTTGATGGCAAGACTTACTGCGGGCTGTGTCATGTGGAGTTCTTCGGCAGCCTTTGTTGTATTGAAATTATTTTTACAAACCGATAAGAATATTTTCAAGTGCCGTATTGTCATATTTTATCCCATCCTTATATGAATTCACTTATTATATAGATAAAATTATATTATTTCCTTTATCAAAAAGCAAGTGTTATACTTATGTGCATAAGGAGGGAAGCACATTGAAACAAAATACATTTACAAAGCTATTTTTATCTACTTTTCAGTTAAGTGCCTGTACGTTCGGTGGCGGATTTGTAATTATACCTTTAATGCAGAAAAAATTTGTTGATGAGCTACATTGGATAGAAGAACAGGAAATGATGGACTTGACAGCAATCGCACAATCCTCACCTGGTGCAATCGCTGTCAATGCGTCTATTCTTGTAGGGTATCATGTGGCAGGAGTGTTTGGGGCTTTGATAGCGGTATTGGGAACGGTGCTGCCGCCACTCATCATCATCTCTATAATTTCTTTTTTCTATACTGCATTTCGTGATAATGTAATTGTCAACATGGCTATGACAGGTATGCTTGCAGGAGTAGCTGCTGTAATTTGTGATGTAGTAATCACAATGGGAAAAAGCATTTTCCAAAAAAAACGGGTTCTGCCGATTATTGTTTTATTTGCATCTTTTGTTGCTGTCCGTTTCATGAAAGTCAACATTATACTGATTATTCTAATCTGTGCCATAATCGGTGCAGTTGATACTTTGTATCTTGGCAGGAAAGGGAGGCAGGCATGATTTATTTGGAATTGTTATGGAGTTTCTTCCAAATTGGGTTGTTTAGTATAGGCGGTGGTTATGCTGCCATGCCGCTGATTCAAAATCAAGTTGTTGATGTTCACCCGTGGTTGACTATGACCCAATTTGCAGATATTATGACGATTGCGGAAATGACACCAGGGCCGATTGCCATCAATTCAGCAACCTTTGTAGGGATTCAGGTTGCAGGAATTCCGGGAGCAATTATTGCCACCGTAGGCTGTATTCTCCCCTCTTGTGTGATTGTAATGACACTTGCCTATATTTATTACCGTTTTCGTGGATTAAAAATGGTACAGGGGGTGCTTGCAGGTCTTCGTCCTGCTGTTGTAGCCATGATTGCATCTGCTGGCATTACCTTAGTAATCATGGCTTTTTACGGAGAAAGAACCCTGCCAGTTGATTTGAGTGGAATCAACACAATTTCGGTAATAATTTTTGCCGCTGGCTTTTTGGTTTTGAGAAAATGGAAAGTAAATCCCATTTATGTGATGTTGGGGGCAGGTTCAGCCGGAGTATTGCTGTATTCCATTGTTTGATACGAGGAGGTATAACATGAAATACATAATGAGAGCAGGAACTTTATACTTCAATGATATAGTATCAGCACGAATAAAAGGTGCTTTTATAGGTTCAGAAAAAAAGATATATTCTGCAAATGATTCAATACTTATGTACACGGATATAGCAAACTTAGAACTTCCACCAAATAAAGCGGGAAATGTCCGTTATCGTCAATATATCTTATTTGACGGTAGCGGTAATAAATGTGCAGTCGCAAATCCAGACTATGCAGAAGGTGATGACCCAACTGTAGTTGGCTGGCCTTTATGCCGTATGCCGAGAGTAGACCACGCAAAGGTTGTGTTTGATAAAAACGAATATTTGCTGGTAATGCAGAACAACCAGAATTATTTATTATCCGATAAATCCGGCAAATCAGTTATGCAAATTTTCCACCGGGGAATAGTCGGCGGCTGGAACATAGAAGCTATGGACGATTTTGCCCCAGAAATAATATGCGGTATTTTTGTGTTCTGCAAGTATATTGAACAGGAAAATGAATTTTTATTTGTATGAAAGAGGTAAAATAGTTTCAACCATATGTGATAGAAAATCTATTCGGAATCGAGGGCTGGAATATTGCATGGTATGGTATGGTATGGTATGGTATGGTATGGTATGGTATGGTATGGTATGGT
>CAJUKA010000020.1:0-1566 GCA_910586585.1 uncultured Lachnospiraceae bacterium | reverse complement strand
ATGGTATGGTATGGTATGGTATGGTATGGTATGGTATGGTATGGTATGGTATGGTGTGATTATCGGTGTAGAAAGGGAAAAAGATTCACGATGTTTCCAAAACCATTCTTGAAAAAATTAGTCCAATGCATATTTTTTATACTCTTTCTTGTAAAAAGAAACAGAAAGAATCATGGAGATTGTCCAGCCAATCGGCCATGCACACCAAATGCCGATTGCAGAATCTACTAAATCTGAAAGAACAAAAGCTAAAACCACCCGAAGAATTAAATCCGTAAATGTCGCAGCCATGAACTGACGCATGGCGCTCACTCCCCTAAGTATACCATCTGCAACTAATTTAACGGATACGACAAAATAAAACGGAGATAATATCCACAAAAATTCTTTTCCGGTCATAAGGGCTGCCACAGAACTTCTTTCCATGAATAAAAGAAGAAGGTATCTGCCAAAGAAAATATAAATAATACAAAACGGAAGGCACAGACACCATACCATTTTCATTCCGGCATGAAACCCCTCTTTGATTCGTCCGTATTTATGGGAGCCAAGATTTTGTGCGGAAAAGTTGGAAATTCCATTGCCGATTGTGGTAAATGAGGTGATCACCATATTATTCAATTTCACTGCCGCAGAATAACCTGCTATGACAGAAGCACCGAAGCCATTGATAACACTCTGTATAAGGATGTTGCCAACAGAAATAAAGCTTTGCTGCAAAATGCTTGGAACAGCTATTACCACAATCTTTTTCATAAGTTCCCTGTCAAATAATTTTGGTTTTTCTGTTACTTGAATTTTTTTAAGTCTTATCCATACAGTCAAGACTGCTAGGATACAACTGGCTCCCTGACATAAAAAAGTTGCCCATGCGACACCAGCAACGCCCATATGGAAGCCTTCTACAAATAGAATATCCACAGCAATATTTGATGTTGACGATACTGCAAGAAAATAGAACGGTGTCTTGGAATCGCCCAATGCAGAGAAAATTCCAGTTGCAATATTGTAAAAAAATACAAATGGAAGCCCCCATACATAAATATCTAAATATAACTTTGAATCAGAAAACACTTCTTGCGGTGTTCTGATTAAATAGAGCAGCAAGCCACAGCCCAAAGTACCTGTAACCATTAACATTAGGCAGAGAACGGCACTAAAAATACAGGCTGTAGATACCGCTGTTTTTAATCTGCCGTATTCTTTTGCACCAAATAATTGTGAAACAATAACGGAGCAACCCATGTTGCATCCAAATGCAAAGGCAATAAAGATAAGCGTAATTTCATAGCTGTTTCCAACAGCCGCCAGTGCATTTTCCCCAATAAACTTACCTGCAACCAAACTGTCCGCTATGTTGTAAAGCTGTTGAAAAATAATACTGCCAAATAATGGCAGGCAGAATCTCCATAATACTCTTTGTGGATTTCCCACTGTCAAATCTTTGTTCATAGCATCATATCCTTTCTAAGTTTTCAATTTACTTCTTTTTAGAAATGTATTATAATCCCATCAGAATAAACGCATGAACAGATACTCTCTAATTGCCATCCAATTATTTGGTGA
>CAJUKA010000019.1 GCA_910586585.1 uncultured Lachnospiraceae bacterium | reverse complement strand
GGGGCAGTCCAGACCACCAGCAGGGCTGGTGGTTGAGCCGGATGAGCCGTGATTTATAACAGCAACTATCTTGGAAAAATATTTCGCAAAGAAATGGGAGACAGCTTCAATAATATTCTTGATACCATACGGATTGCAAATGCCAAACGGCTGCTGCTTGAGACAGATATGAAAGTTTATCAAATTTCAGAACAAGTTGGATACAGTAATATTGATTATTTTTATCTCAAGTTTAAAAAGTATGTAGGTATCAGTCCAAAAGAATATAAAAAGGAGATGGAGAAAGGGTAGAAAGCGGAGATTTTAGGCAGCATTTTTAATTGAGTTTCTGCTGATAATAGAGTATAATAATATAAATATACATACGAAATTGCAGAAATGAGGGGAAAAAGTGGTAGAAACAAATTTAGCACAGGCAGTTGTGGCAGCAGGTGATGCAGGTGCTTATGATACAAATGTAAAATTTCTGCTGGCAGATAAACAGATATTGGCAAGGATTCTCAAATATGCTGTAAAAGAATTTCAGGAATTGGAAATAGAGGATATCATTGCCTGTATTGGCAGTGATATAGAAATCGGATCGAAACCATTGGACGCAGGACAATCCAATCTTGGACGAATCAAACAGACCATCACAGAAGACAGTGTTCCAGGTGAAGGCAAAATCTTTTATGATATTTGTTTTACTGCATATCATAAAAAGATGGAAATGAAAATTCTTATCAACATTGAAGCACAAAAAACATCCAATCCAGCAAAACTGGGATATCATTTGGAAAACAGAATTATATTTTATTTGTCAAGGATGATTTCTGCTCAAAAACAGATAGAATTTTATCATAGTGATTATGACAATCTTAAGTATGTAAGGAGCATTTGGATTTGTATGGATAATGGAGAAGAGGAAGAATCTATAGAAGAGATTGGCCTTGAGAAGAAAACTGTTTTTGGGAACAAGAAGAATGCAGCCAGTGTGGATTTAATGAGAGCAATCATTATCAATATCAGAAGCGGCAGGACAATAAGAGATTCCTCAAATAAATTGATCTTCATGCTGGAAAAGCTGCTTTCGCAGATAGATGTAGAGGAGAAGAAGCGCATATTAGCAAACGAATATGGGATGATAATGACAACCAATATGGAAGGGAGGCTTCAGACGATGTGTAATTTGTCAGAAATAATCATTGAAGAAGGCTTAAGGAAAGGGCTGGAAGAAGGAATAGAAAAAGGCATAAAGAAAGGAATGGAAGAAGGAATAGAAAAGGGAATAGAAAAGGGAATAGAAAAGGGAATAGAGAAAGGAATAGAAAAAGGAATAGAGAAAGGAATAGAGAAAGAACGTGCAAGTGCAATAGAAAGAATGCTTCGGGCCGGTGCCCTAAAGGAACAGATTCTTTCCTATGGATATACAGAAAAAGAATTGACAGAGGCAGAGTGTGCATTGTGCGAGAAGGTCTGATATAAAGGAACCATAAAATTTACATAAGAGTATAAATCAGTAAATAAGATTAGGGCAGGTATGGGCAAAGTCTCGTATCTGCCTGTTTTATGCAATCAGGAAAAAGCATAGCCTGTAATTTAATCAGATGAGATTTCATCAATAAAGCAGTTTAGATAATCCCCGATTATCACTCACAAACCAACATATTCATCAATATTCTTAGATAATTCGCATTATATGCTAAAATACCTTCTTTTATTCTAAAATAATCAATGTAAAGAAGAATACCGCATCAACAAGATTCTTTGCACAAAAAGAATAACAGGAGTATAATGGTAAAAAAGGTAATAGCAGTGGTGGGGAAGGAGGTATATATGCTGGCAATTTTATTGGTAGAAATGATGTGGTATAAGGAGGATCGGACCCCGGATGGCGCTGTTTTGCGGCGGAGCTATTATCATCCTGTAAAAATTGAGGAGGAGGTTGATCTTTCTGGAAAGGGCGTTTTTTACAAACAGTGTTATTATCAGCAACAAGGAACTACGGTTTTTTCGAATGGAGATATTTTTGAAAAGAAGTCTATAGAACAAAAGAAAAAGAAGTGCCAAACGCCATTTATGCAGAAACATGAGCGGGAAGAACGCAGTGCTGCCAGGTGGTCGCGAAAAGTGCAAAAAGAAAGAGGTTCATTTTATTCGATTGAAGAGATAAAGATTCCCTATCTTACAATCAGTGAAGAAGAAAATGAAAGCTATCGTATAAAATGGTATGATAATGGGATAGGAATGCCCCGACGCAGAGGTGGTAATGAGGATTTGTATATAAAAGGTGCAAAGCTGGCAGGGCAGGCGAATATATTAAATGAGACTGCATTTCTTTTGGCGGAGGGCGAAGCCGGAGTATTGAAGTACAATTGTCGTTGTACATCTTTTGAGGGGCAGTGGTATCGATGTTATTATGTATATATGGTAAATGAAAAGCAGTTGACGCATGATATTTTTTTGAGGGATTACGATTATGAATATAGCCAACTGGCAGATTTGTTTTAATAAAGAAATGGAGTTTGGAAAGAGAGTTGTTTGATGAAAATATATGTAGATGCAGATGCTTGCCCTGTAATAGCTATCGTAGAGCAAGTGGCAAAGAAAAATAATATTCCAGTGATGCTTTTGTGCGATACCAATCATTTGCTGGATTCGGAGTATAGTGAAGTGAAAACAATCGGAGCAGGGGCAGATGCCGTAGATTTTGCGCTTATAAATCTGTGTCAAAAAGGTGATGTTGTTGTGACACAGGATTATGGTGTAGCGGCAATGGCGCTTGGAAAAGGAGCATATGCAATCCATCAGTCAGGAAAATGGTATACGAATGAAAATATCGATCAAATGCTTATGGAACGGCATTTGCGCAAAAAGGCAAGACGGTCTGTTGGGAAAAAACATTTAAAAGGTCCAAAGAAACGGTCAGAAGAGGATAATATACGGTTTTTGGATTCTTTTGAAAAATTAATTCAGCACATTAAGGGGAGATATGAGCCAGATAAAACTTGAGTGATGGTGCTCAAGTTTTACTTGACTTTTAAATCTTACAGACGTACTATTTAAAATAGTAAATAAATTTTTTTACTCAAAACTATTACAAATGTAATATTAACACAAACGGGATAAATTGTTTCACTCATTATTTTGAATGAAATTTTGAATTGAACAATAACGAAAGTCTCATGAGCGTGCGCCAAAGTTACGTGAGAGCCGTAGCGTAGCGGCCAAAAATAGAAAAGGTTGGTTTGATAGAAATGAATAAAATAGAAAAAATGTTAGTTTATGCAGTCGTTGGTATTCTACTATTTATAACAACTGGTTGTCACAAGCAGCAGCAAATTGTGTTAGATATTCCAGAAATTGTGACAGATAGTGAAAGAAATCGTGAAAAAGAGAAGAACTTAAATGCTGCAGAAGCAGTTGCATCAGTATATAATGATATTTATGTAGAAGCAATAGAAACAAACACAGTAGGAACATCAGAAATAGTGCAGCGTATCATAGCCAGACTTGGTGAGAATGGCTATGCAGCAGTTGACAGTGCGAATCAGATTGATATGACAAAAGCAGAGCAAGTCATAAACTTTTGCAAGATGGTAGATGCGAAGGAGTATGCAGAACTGACAATTATTGTGGTAACAGCTACAGGAGGGTTTCAGAAATTCGACTTTCAAACAGACAATGGCAGGGTAAATATCACCAGGGCTTCTTATGAATATGATAGAGAAGGATGCCTCAAAAATATCGGCACAGTCAGCTATCCCGCTGATGTATGGCAATATACAGATGAAGGATATCTGCTGTTTGAGGGAAGTTATTTTTCAGATGAAAGATTTGTACTCATGTTAAGTGATGCATCGGAACACGCTGCACTGCGCGTATTGCCATTGAATGAACGGTGCAGGGCATTGAACCAGCAGTATATACTGCCCATTGGCTACAAACAAAATAATCTGTTTCTTTGTGATTGGAGTGAAGCAGATTTTGGCGAACTGAACTTTTATGATATGTTTGATACTTTTTATCCAATTCTTTTTCAGAATGCTGTACCTTATATAGCAGATGAGAATTTAGGAGTTGGGGCTATTTACTCTATACCAGAAGAAATCTTTGAAGCAGCAATCATGAAATATTTCAGGATAGACAAAAGCGTACTTCAGGAGAAAACAGAATATATTTCAGAAAATGCAGCCTATGAATACAAGCCAAGAGGGTTTTATGAAGCGGAATATGCAGAGATTCCACAGCCGGAAGTAGTGAGTTATACAGAAAACAAAGATGGGACAATTACGCTTACAGTAAATGCGGTATATGCAAATGGGAATACATCAAAAGCATTTTCACACAAAGTAACAATTCGCCTGCTTGATGAGGGCGCTTTTCAATATGTGTCAAATCAGGTGATTCTGCCAGGTGATGAATATGATATGGTGTGGCATTGTAGTCGGCTGACAGCCCAGGAATGGAACGAGATTTATGGAGAAGGAATCAGAAAGACTTTGGCAGCGCCTTCAAAACCACTAGAGGTTTATTCTGGGGATATCACAACTGAAAAGGAATCAGAATCCCTTTCCAGTTTCCTTCCGCAGTCCGATCATAGTCTGATAAGCGAGGAAGAAAAGAAAGAAATGGAAAAGACGGCATTGACAGCCGCAGATCAGGTAAAAGAAGTATACAGTGATGTGGAAATCATAAATGGCGAATCGTATGGTTCGAATATTAAAACATTTACCAAGGAACAGCGCAGAGAAGTAGTTAAACTGCTTGGACAAGCTGGATTTATCAGTATTACAGAAGATACAAATATGGAAAATTATGAGAAGATAGAAGAATTTTATGCTGCTTATACAGAAAAGAAAAATGCAAGAGTAACTGTATTTCATGTTAATATAGATGGATTAATAGGGGCTGTGAACTTTATTTATCAGGATGGAAAATTGCAGACTTATTATGTAGGAATCGAGTGGAAAGAAGGAGGAATACCACAAATCAAGGATACTTTGGTGCGTGATATAGCAGAAATAAAATTGACGCAAAAGGGCTATTTTATCTATTCTTATCAAGAAACAATTCTTCATGCAGACGTATGTCAGTATTGGAGAATCAAGCCATTATCAGAGAAGTGCCGGGCATTGACACAAAAATATATAGCAGGACTGAGCTATGTAAACTATAATGTTCTTGTAACAAACTGGGACAGCAGCAATGTTGAGCGTATTTTGATGCCGTGTATGTTTGAAGATATCTATCGCATAGCTACCGGGGAAAATATACCAACGAAATACGATCGAATTCCTGCGGATGTTTATGAGCAGATTATGACAACATATTTTCCAGTTTCTGCAGAACAGTTGCGAAAATCGTGTGGTTATGATGAAAACAGCAACAGTTATGCCTACGAAATGATATTTGCGAATCCATCTCCGCCGTTTGGAGAAGTGATTGATTACAAAGAAAATGCAGATGGCACCATTACGTTGTTTGTAGATGCGGTATGGACTGATTATTTTTCAGATTTTGCGTTCACAAACGAAGTGGTCGTTTTGCCGTTTGCAGACGGCACGTTTCGATATCTTTCCAATAAAATAGAGCAAAAAGAAATGGAACTTCCTGCTGTTGCTATTCAGGCCGGAAGATAATGGTATCATTCAAAGGCAACGAAAGTACTTCTTCTCCCCAGGGCATTATAAGGTGTAAGGCATGACCTTCTGGAACCTTAGAAATAAAAAATGGTTCTGCTTCTGCCATATCATTATCCCAAGAGTCAGAAGGATATACTATCAGAGTATGTTTGTGCATTGTTTTCTTTTGAATATCCAATATATTGATTTTGCCATATACAAAAAAAGGATGTTCGTTCTCATCTGTCATTGCATCATCTGTAAACCAGGGTCCTACACTTTCCGGTAATGCTTGGATAAGAACTGCTTCGTTGTCCGAAAAAATATAACTTGCGCCTTCGCCACAAAGATAGTCACATTCAAAAATGGATTCTAAAATGCAATCGTTAATTTTGAATAGCTGATATGCTTCCTCACTTTCACCAGAATAAAAAGAAAATACCAAATATTGTTCGGATGGGGATAGCAGCAGAAATCCACCACCATAGCCGCCCGAAGGAGGCTCTACAAGAACAGAATAGATTGTTTTGCCATTGGAAATGATGGATAAAGTAATATCTTTCTCATCATTTAACAAAATCTCATAGTTGTTATTCAGAATGAAATGTGTTCCTTTTTTCATAAAATATGGTTCCTTTCGTATTGTAAAGGTTGGTTAAATAATATATACTTAATCTTAGTATATTTTAGCAGAACAGGCAATTATTAAATTTTTGCAGCAGGGAGATTCATATGCAGAATTTTGATATTATTAAAACACGCGCTGGCATTCAGGCTTTTCGCAAGTGGAAAGGGCTGCGGCTTGAGCTTGCCCAATATGTTCGCGATAATAAAATATCACAAGAAGATTTTCGTCTGCTTGGGATATATGAATGGCGGAATGTATATGACAGGGCTTTAGATATATGTTTGCATATTTATCACCATTATAAGCAGGCACAAAGAAACTCTGGGAAGAAAAAGGATTTGGGAAAACAATTATAATAGAAGAAACGCCGATAAAAGGTAAGTGACTTTATAATGGTTAGGAAAGGAAAATTTAAAATGAGAAAACAACACAAAAAGATACTTGTTTACCTACTTACAGGCATACTGCTGTTTTCAGCGCTGGTATTATCACCTGTCACCAAGATGAATGCAGAAGCTGCACCTCAAAATATCAATAAGAAAGCCTGCTGGATATCTTTTTTGGATATGGAAGTTTTGCTGCAGGATAAAAATGAAACAGAGTTTAGAACAAAAGTTTCTGCTATGTATGATAATGTTGTCAAATATGGCATGAATACAGTGATTGTACATGTGCGTGCAATGGGGGATGCGATGTATCCATCCAATTATTATCCATGGTCAACCTATCTTTCTACAAATAGAAGTAACCCTGGTTATGATCCGCTGCAGATTATGGTAGAACTTGCGCACAAAAAGAATTTGCAGTTTGAGGCATGGATTAATCCATATCGTCTTTCCCGTGATAATAAAACTACAGCTAGTTTTAAGGCGACACCATATTATGAATTGTTCCGTCCCTATACCATTGAATACAAGGCTTCAGGCGGTCAGATTTGTCTGGCGCTCGACCCAGCAAGACAGGAGACAAGAGATTTGATTGTCAATGGTATCAAAGAGATTCTAAACAAATATGATGTGGATGGCATTCATTTTGATGATTATTTTTATGTTTCGGGTATGGCGGATTATCTGGATATTGCATCTAGAAAGGCAAATGTCAATTTATTAATTTCCCAGGTTTATCAGACAGTAAAATCCATAAAGCCTGATTGTACCTTTGGAATCAGTCCGGCAGGAAATCCCGATAATGCGCGCAGCCAGGGCGCGGATATTGACACATGGCTTTCTACACCAGGGTATATTGATTATATGATGCCGCAGATTTATTGGACAGATATTTACGTGACAAGCAGAGGAACAGAACGTATGTTTTCAGACAGATGCAATGCATGGAGTCAGCTAAACAAACAAGACCTGCCTTTGTATGTTGGGCTTGCGCTTTACAGAGTCAAAACAAATTCAAAAAGTGATTTGGGTTGGGCATCAAGCAACAATAATCTTGCCTATCAGTATGTGACAGCAAAACAGCTTGGTTATGATGGATATGCATTGTTCCGTTATCAGTGGCTTGAGAAAGATATAGCTGTCGAGGAACTAAACTATTTAAAGGCTTATTGAAAAAAACAACTCGAAATAAGGCTTGAAAAAGCCCATAAAGTGTGCTATGGTAAAGAAAAGCGGGGGATTTTCTAAATTTTAGGAGGGATTTTGATATGAAAAAAATGTTGGCTATGGGACTTGCCTGTGCAATCGTGTTGGCTCCGGCGATTTCCGTTCATGCCGCAGAAGTTGAGACTTGTTCTATCGGAGGCTGCAACCTTGGAGAATGCTTTATGGATACAGACGGCGACGGAATTTGTGGAAATCATTATTTTGTAGACCAGAATGGTGATGGGATCTGCGATTTTCACAGCTATGTGGATGTAAATGCAGATGGAATCTGCGATTTTTATGTAGATGCAGACGAAGACGGAATCTGTGATCATTGTCATGATCATGGAAAACCAGTTCCAGAAGAGACATATTTGGAGGGTGCTACAGCACCTGTTGTAACATATACAGCGCCAGCGCCTTCATATACAGCACCTGCTGTTTCTTATGATTATTATGGCTGCTATGGAAGCCGTCATCACAGAAGCGGCGGACATCATGGCGGACACTGCTGGTAATTATTTTCGATAAAACAGAGTAGAGACTATGCGTGAAGCTATTAACACAAGCTCGATAGGAGGACCAAATGCAGTATATTATTAACAACTTGCAGAATTTAATCACTGATAAAGAAGGTGTCGTTCTCCGAAAAGCGTTGTAAGGAACTGCGAAGAGTATTTTGGTATCAATTGTATTTGTACGAAATCTTGAGCTTTTTTTGGAAAAAACACCTTTATTGGAGGTGTTTTTTTTCTGCCTGAAAATAAGAAAGGAAAATGTAACAATCAGTCATTTTGCCTGTTACTGGAAAGGGAACGGTAACAGTTTAACAATATTCGTTTTATAAGAATGTTTGTGTTTAGATTCATGAAATAAATAGAAATGGAGATTTTTATGATTACAATATATGGAAAATATACGAATGCAATTGTATACACAACAGACAATGAACAGTATGCAATTGATGATTATGCACGCAGTCAGCTTCAAATGATTTGTGATCATCCAAGTACAGCAGGAAGCAAGATACGCGTTATGCCAGATGTGCATCCTGGAAAAGTAGGGACTATCGGTTTGACAATGACAGTGGGCAGTTTGCTGCTTCCAAATCTTGTTGGAGTGGATATCGGCTGCGGAATGACGCTTGCAAAAGTGAAAGCAAAGAATATAGAGTGTCAAAAGTTGGATACTGTTATTCGGGACAATGTTCCAGTTGGCGGAGCAGTCAGAAAAACAAGTCATAAATACAGCAATCGGATTGGGCTTGATAAGCTGAATTGTTATAAAGCGATTGACGAGGCAAAGGCGGAACGAAGTATTGGAACACTTGGCGGCGGCAATCATTTTATCGAAGTTGACAAAGATGAGGAAGGTGCGCTTTATCTTGTGGTGCATTCTGGCAGCCGTCATCTAGGTATGGAGGTAACAGAATACTATCTTAAAGAAGGGCAGCGGGTATCACAGATGAAAAAGCAGGGACATGCGCCATATGATTTAACTTGCTTGGAAGGAGAACTGTTAGAGGATTACCTGCATGATTTAGGAATTGTTCAGGAATTTGCAAGATTGAACAGAGAAGCAATGATTGATGAAATTGCACGCGGTATGAAGTGGAAACAATTGGACAGCTATACTTGTGTACACAATTATGTAGATTTTTCAGGAGCAGTACCAATTTTGAGAAAGGGTGCAATCAGTGCAAAAGAAGGAGAACAGGTAATTATTCCGATGAATATGCGTGATGGAATTATTTTGGGAACGGGACTTGGCAATGATGAATGGAATTGTTCTGCACCACATGGTTCAGGGCGGGTTTACAGACGTTCCGAAGTAAAAGAGCATCATACAGTTTCTGAATTTAAAAAGGCGATGGAGGGAATCCATTCCATATGCATCAATAAAGATACTTTGGATGAATCACCGTTTGCATACCGCAAAATAGAAGATATGCTAAATGTGATTGAAGAAACTGTGAAAATAGATAAAATCATCAAGCCTGTCTATAATTTCAAAGCAGGCGGGAGTGCAAAGTAGGAGAAATTTCCTGAAAGACTTGCATTATAAAATTGATTGCGCTACAATAATTCATAAGACTTTGAAAGGAGTATGGTTATAAAAATGAATAAAGAATATTCTCCAAAAGATATTGAGAAAAAATGGCAGGATATCTGGGATAAAGAAGATGCTTTCAAGGCAGGGATGGACCGATCAAAACCGAAATATTATGCGCTTGTAGAGTTTCCATATCCTTCAGGCCAGGGACTTCATGTAGGACATCCAAGACCATATACTGCGATGGATATTGTATCAAGAAAACGCAGGATGCAAGGGTACAATGTATTGTTCCCTATGGGCTGGGACGCATTCGGTCTGCCTACAGAAAACTATGCCATCAAAAACAAAATACATCCAAAAATTGTTACCAAGAATAATGTGACGCATTTCAAAGAGCAGCTCAAATCACTTGGATATTCTTTTGACTGGTCAAAAGAAGTAAATACAACAGATGAGAAATACTACAAATGGACACAATGGATTTTTTTGCAGTTGTTCAAAAAGGGACTTGCCTATAAGAGTGAAATGCCAATTAATTTCTGTACTTCCTGCAAAGTAGGACTTGCAAATGAGGAAGTAGTCAATGGAGTATGCGAGCGCTGCGGTTCCGAGGTTGTCAGAAAAATGCAGTCGCAATGGATGCTAAAAATCACAGAGTATGCTGACAAGCTGATTGACGGGCTTGAAAATGTTGATTATATAGAAAAAGTAAAAGTATCACAAAAGAACTGGATAGGACGTTCAGAAGGTGCAGAAGTTGATTTTAGACTCAAAGAGAAAGAGGAGAAGCTTACTGTATATACAACCAGACCAGACACATTATTTGGCGCTACGTATATGGTAATTTCGCCAGAGCATCCGCTGATTGAGAAATACAAAGATGAAATAGCAAACTATGAGGACGTGAAATCATATCGTGAACAGGCTTCCAGAAAGTCAGACTTTGAACGAACAGAACTTGCAAAGGACAAAACCGGTGTGTGTCTGAATGGTATTTCTGCAATCAATCCAGTAAACAACAAAGAAATACCTGTATGGGTTTCGGATTACGTACTAATGTCATATGGTACAGGCGCGATTATGGCGGTACCTGCACATGATACAAGAGACTGGGATTTTGCCAAAAAGTTTGATATCCCGATTGTGGAAGTCGTGGCAGGCGGTGACGTCCAAAACGAAGCATTTACAGATGTTGCCACAGGGAAGCTGTGCAATTCCGAGTTCTTGAACGGACTGGAAGTAAAAGAAGCAAAAGCAGCAATGATACAATGGCTGGAAGATAAAAACATTGGGCATAGAAAAGTAAATTATAAATTGCGTGACTGGGTATTTTCCCGTCAGCGCTATTGGGGAGAACCGATTCCGATTGTAAAATGCCCATGTTGTGGCTATGTTCCACTTGATGAGAGCGAGCTGCCTTTGAAACTTCCCGAGGTGGACAGTTATATGCCTACAGATACAGGAGAATCGCCGCTTGCAGCAATGCGCGACTGGGTAGAAACAACATGTCCTAAGTGCGGAGGAAAAGCAGAGCGCGAGACAGATACTATGCCGCAGTGGGCAGGATCTTCCTGGTATTTCCTTCGCTATATTGATCCAGATAACGACAAGATGTTTGCAAGCAAAGAGGCACTTGAGTATTGGATGCCTGTAGACTGGTACAATGGCGGTATGGAGCATACAACACTGCATCTGCTGTACTCAAGATTCTGGCACAAATTCCTCTATGATCAGGATTTCGTACCATGCAGCGAGCCTTATAAAAAACGTACTTCACATGGCATGATTCTCGGCGAGAATGGTGAGAAGATGTCCAAGTCAAGAGGGAATGTTGTCAATCCTGATGATGTGGTAAATGAGTTTGGCGCAGATACACTTCGAACCTATGAGATGTTTATTGGTGCGTTTGACTTGAGTGCTGCGTGGAGCAAGGAAGGCGTCAAAGGATGCAGACGATTCCTAGAACGTGTATGGAAGCTTCAGGATATGATAGTTGATGGAGCAGGATATCGCCCAGAGATAGAAACAAAGATACATCAAACGATTAAAAAGGTTTCCAATGACTTTGAAAATCTCAAATTTAATACAGCAATTGCGGCAATGATGGCGCTTGTCAATGAGTTTTATAAGGCAAACAGCATCACAAAGGACGAATATGCAACACTGATTCTTCTGCTGAATCCAGTAGCGCCGCATATGACAGAAGAGCTTTGGGAGATATACTTTGGAAATGGAAGAGTATATCAACAGAAATGGCCAGAGTTTGACGAGGAAAAAACGATAGAGTCTACTGTTGAGATTGCTGTGCAGATAAATGGAAAAGTGAAGGCGACTTTAATGGTTGGATTAGAGGAAGACGAAGCTTCCATAAAAGAAAAGGCACATGCAGTTCCTACAATCGCAGGTCTGATGGAAGGCAAGAATGTTGTAAAAGAAATCTATGTCAAGGGCAGAATTTTGAATATTGTAGTAAAATAAAGACACAATGAAAAGCTTATAACAAGTTTTGCAAAAAAAAATGGAAATTGTATATACAATTTCCATTTTTTATGTTATAGTATAAACAATAAGGTTACATAAGAAGTATGCAATAAAAGGTGCAATCAATGAGTATCAGCAGTAATGATAGAAATAACAAGAATACAAACAGAAAAAACAGTGATCATTACAGTTCAGAGTACAACCCAAAGGCGATAGAGCGTGATTTATTGCTGATAAAGCAGCTAAAGCATGGCAAAAAACAGCTTACAAGACAGCTTGCACAGGAAATATACTATAAAATAAAGGATGAGGAAATTCAATTTGCAAGCTATATTGGAGAAGAATTTGTTGTCAGTCTGTTTGAAAATATGACAGACGATCAGGTACAAAAAATCAATAAGGCAGTACGAAAAAAGAAGCAAAAAAAGCGAAACAGAAAACAATTGATAAAGATTCACAGACGAATAGCCATTGTGATGTCTGTTCTAGTTCTTGTTTTTTCTGTGCTTTGTATTAATTGGAGCCTTTTGATGGATCTGAGGACAAATTATCAGACAAAAAAGCTGCAGGCAAAGATAATTTCCGAAAAAGAAGCTGCAAATGCAGCCGCGGATTCAAAACCAGATGTTTTGGCCGCTGTAGATGAAAGTACGGAATCACAAGAAAGCGCAGAACAAGTTTCAGACACAGCAGAAGCACTTGCAGTTACATCAGGAGAGTATGAAATCATGTCAAAGTTCACACAACTGCATGAAGAAAATGCTGATTTTGCGGGATGGCTTAGGATACCAGGAACCAAAATTGATTATCCGGTAATGTCAAGAGAAGGTGACAACAACTATTATCTTGATAAAAATTTTGAACAGAAACCGGATAAAAATGGACTGCTCATTCTTGATTACCGGAATGATACAACGTCGGATCAGCAAAATTTAATCATTTATGGGCACAATATGAGAACAGGCGTAATGTTTGGAACACTCAAAGAATATAAGGATAAAGCGTTTTGCGACGAGCATATGATAATAAAACTGGATACCTTGTACGAGGAATGTGAATATAGAGTCGTTGCAGCAATGTTAGCGGATGTGGCATATGAGGATGAAGATGTGTTTCGTTATTATGATGCGATCGATATCAGTACAGAAGAAAATTTCAACGCTTTTAAGGAAAATATTATGAAAAATGCATTGTACACTACGGAAGAGACTATTATGTATGGTGATACTTGTCTGATTTTATCAACGTGCGACAATTATAAGGAAGACGGCCGTTTTGTAGTAATCGCAAAAAAGAAATAAAAGTACTTAATAAAAGTAAGGGGGATATATCATGTACCGGAAATTAAAAAATATATTAGGAGTTAGTCTGATGGTGCTTGCGATTGTGATTTCACAGATACCAATGCCTGAAGCACAGGCTGAAATTGCAAATACAGCAGTACTAAACACAGAGGTTGACGACATATCGGCACATACAGTTACATTCAGTATGAATGGCGGAAGTTTTGATGGAACCTATAATGGATACCGTTTTAAAGAACAAACACCAGTTCTTGTTATTGATGACGGTGATGTGATTAGCAGTTTTCCAGATGAAAAATATGCGTCTTTTTCAGGATGCAGGACAGAACAGAATAAATGGTATACAGATATTGAATGCCTGAATGAATACAATAAAGACAAACATGTGACAGAGAGCATCACTTTGTATAAAAAGTGGTATCGTATTACTTCAGATGGCACAACATTGGCAGACAAGGGATTTCATTTGAATCCAGATGGAAGTATTTTATATAAATATGATGGGGAACAGATGCACGTAGAAATTCCTGAAACTGTGAAAGTGATTGTAAAAGACGCATTTTCTAACCTGGATTCTGTGCGGGGAATTACGCTTCCATCAAGCATTAAAGAAATTGATGATAATGCTTTTAGCGGACTTAAGGATGGAGAAATCATATATATTTATGATTCAAATACATCTGCTTCAAAAGATTTTGGGAAACAGTTGGATAATCAGTATGAACAGCTTGTGTATAGTGAATATCTGGATCTGGAAACAGTGGAAGAAATTGCAGGAATTTCTTTTAATGATGAGGCGTCGAAAGAGAATACAGATGCAATAGAAAAGCCAGAGACAAAGGAAGGTTCTGATGCAGGCGACAAACCAAACGATAGTTTGGATACAGATAATAACTCAGAAGATAATACAGGTTCAGGCAATGTCTCAGGAGACAAACCAACGGAAAGTGAAACTGATCCAGAGGGCACTAACACCGGGACAGAGGCAGAAAGCTCAGGTACAAAAGAAAGTGAGACAGAAACGGAAAGCGCAAAGCCAGAGGAGAGTTCCACAACAGAAAGCGAAACGGAATCGGAAAGCAAAACAGAATCAGAAAGTACTGATACAACAGAAAGTGAAACAGAAACGGAAAGCGCAAAACCGGAGGAGAGCTCTACAACAGACGAGAGCACAGGCACAGAAGAAAGTGAATCAGAGGAATCTTCCAGCTCTGGTCCAATCGTTGTTGAAGAAGTTACAGTTACATTTGATATTGGAATAACAGATATAGATATAGAGGTAAAAAACAAAGAAGTTTTCAGCGGAGATAAAATTACTGAGCCTGAAATTCCACAAAAAGATACCCGCAAAATCATTAAAGATGATAAGAAGCAGCAGGAGATTACATATACATTTAAAGGCTGGTTCAAAGATAAAGATTTTTCAAAAGAGTGGGATTTTTCGAAGGATACAGTAGAAAGCGATACAACACTCTATGCAAAATGGGGCAAAAAAACAAGAGCATATTATTATGTGACATTTGTTGCGGAGGGTGCAACAAATGTGCCAAAGAAACAAAAGCTGTACGAGGATCAAAAGCTTCAAAAACCGTCCCAAGAGCCCTCTGCCCAAAATAAAATTTTTAAGGGATGGTATACAGACAAGACCAATACATCAACCGAATTTAAGGCATGGGGAAAACCAATTACCAAAAATACGACGCTCTATGCACAGTTTGAAGAGAAAAGCTATACGGTGGTATTTCATATGAATGGGGGCGGGTTTACTGGAAAATACAATGATAGTTCTTACACAGACGCCGCAAGTTTAACAGCAAAAGTGACAGTAGGAAAAGGAATTGAGTCAGCAGTCTATCCTGGCGGCAGCTCCACTTCCGGATTCAAGTATTCCAATTATACAACGGACACCGAATGGTACAAAGATAAGGAGTGTCTGGAACCATATACAAAAAAAGATTCCAAGGGAGCGGATACCGTGCTTTCTGGCAATTTGACCCTATATAAAAAATGGTATTATACCTCTTCTGGATTTACGATGAATACAACAAGCAAAGTGCTCTATAAATATGGGGGGAATGTAGAGGAGGTAACGATACCAAACACTGTGAATATCATAGGGGAAAACGCGTTTTCGAGTGTGGGCAGCATATCAACCATCACACTGCCGGATAATATATCAGATGTTCGCCCCAATGCATTCAGCGGTGTCAACAATATATCCAAAGATATTACAATTACTGGAAAAACAGAGAACGCTAAAAATACTGCAAAGAAGCTGGCAAATGAGTATCAGCATTTGGTTTACAAAGACAGTCCAGACGATAAAAGCTCTGTGGTAACTACAGCGGAATCCGGCAGTATCAAGCTGGGCGCAACCATCGCAGGAAGCGTGGGCAGCAAAACAAACAATCAGACATCTGCTGCAAACAAAAATACCAATACAACTCCTACAACGGGCTCGATATCACTGGGAGCCAGCACTGTGAACACAACAGGGACCTCGGTCGTGCAGCCAAATACTTCTACAGCGCCAAGTACTTCCAGACCGCAAAAAACAACAGGAACCCAGAACACGGTATCCGCAGCAGGAGGAAGTCAGTCAGGAACAGCCGCATCGTCGGCAAAAACAACAAAAAAGCAGAATGTTACTTCTGCCAGTGCACCAAGAAGCACAGAGCATATAAAGGATTCCACGCCAAAGACAGGTGATCCTTTACAATATCGTATGCTGTTAGTATGCGCAATGTTTTCTGTTGGTTCCCTGCTTGTTCTTACTGGGAACGGAAGAAAGAAGAAATCTTCTGCATCTTAGCAATATCATCAGGGGTTGAGTACTTTTTCAGAACATCGAAAATAAGCTCAACCTCTTCTTTTTTAAAAGAAATGTTGTTATCTCTGCTCACTTTGCTCAATGAGACCAGAAAAGACATCATTTCTTTTTGATTGCTGCGGTCTATTTTGGTACTCTGAAAAAACATTTTGTCAAGAAAATCAAGCTTGTTTCTGTCAATTGCCCTAAGTGCAGGGTCGTTCATCCATTCATTATTTGTTTCCATTTGAATTTCCTCCGAACATTTTTAAAATTTCATTGAGATTCATTCCGTTCATATTTGCATTCTCTGATGCTAAGTTTTCTGCCATTGCGCCAGGGTCCATATCAGGGTTCAGGCTTTGGATCAGTTCCATCATCTGCTGCATTTCGCGCATACTTTTCATTGTATTGATGGCAGACATCATTTGTTGAAAGCCTTTTTCTTCGCCAGGCGCGAGATATTTATGAACTGCTTTGTAGATATTTTCTATATTTTCAGCAGGATCCATGTTTGTGCTGAAACCAGAAGGGGCGCTACAAGCATGAATACCGCTTGTAAAATTTGTAGTTCCCTTGCTGATAAGCGATATAGTATATTGAAGCTCCATATATTTGATGAGTACAGGCAGCATAGGAAAACTTTCACTTGCCATAAACGGCAGAAGAGACTTTAATATCTGGATGTGATTTGTGGTATAGAAATGATCAAATGCCAGTACATAGTCATTATCGTTATCTTCCATAGTGAGCCTCCTTTTTCTGTATAATGTACGTTCGGAAAATCAGGTATAAACAGACTCCGAGAGTACATATGCGATGGTGAACCCTGGAGCAAAATGGTTCTCTTCATATTATATATGTTATATATATGAAGGGACAGTTTGTATTATTACTCTACCAAAAAGAACAGTCTTTTTCGTAAATTTGAGGGCCCGCGTCATACGGACCCTCATGCATGCACATAGACTTGATACTACGAAGCTGTCTATGTCTAGTGCAGCGGTAGGAAACCAGAGCGATTCCTACTCAATGGTTACAAAATGGGTTTTTGTCAATTAGCATCCACATCCGTTGTTGCATCCGCAGCTATTGCCGCATCCGTTGCCGCCACCACAGCAGCAAGAAAGGAGAATCAGAATCCAGATCCAACTTCCGCATCCGTTGTTATTGCTTTCGCATCCACAGCCACAGCCGCCGCCAAAGAGACCTGAGCCGTTGCCGCATCCACTGCCGCCGCCACAGCAGCACAGAAGCAGGAGAATCCAGATCCAACTTCCAAAACCGTTATTGTTGCCGCATCCGCATCCACACTCTGAAATGTTGTTTGTTTGGTTGCATCCGCAATGACTTGCTGATAATTCACTCATGTTGAGTACCTCCGAAGAAGCTTTTTTCTATACTATATGACCGCGTGCAAAAAGTGTTCCTGAAAAAAATAAAAAATTGAGCACCAGCGTACTCAATTTTTATACCTTAACCTGTCTCTGCAAGCAGTTTATAATAAATGATCGTAATGAAATTTTATAGTTGAATGCCTGCCTGAGCAAGCAATTCTTTCAGTTTTGCAATTTCAGCGGCGTTGTCTGCTAACTTGGCGGCGTTGTCTGCTAACTTGGCAGCGTTGTCTGCTAACTTGGCATCTTTATCCGCCAGCTCTGCGTCCTGTTCTGCTAACCGTATCTTAAATTCCACAATCTCTGGTGCAAGCAGTTCCTTTAATTCTTCACACATTTGATCGCCCTCCTGTATCATTTTTCTGAATAGTTTGATGTTTGCTTCTGATGCAACATTCACTACGGAATCTGCATCGGAAATATCATCCCGCTGATACGATAGATTCCATCTCCTTTTTTATTAATTGTATATTTTTCTTCTAACTGTTTTAAAAGCTTTCTTGGCTTTTCTTCTCTGACAATGGATAATGTGGTATCCGCATCAAAAATATTTTCGGTGCCTTCTGTCTCCGCTTTATACAGACAGGCATAGGATAATACCTTGTAAAATGTCCCTGCATTTACATCATCTCCTGGTGATTTGTACTCAAAAATATTATTGCCCAGAAAAAAATCACCAATCTCATTTTGAATGATCACTTTTGGTTTTTTCTTGATAATCAGAAAGTCTATCTTGAGTGGCATTTTACTTAGGTTGTACTCTCTGATATATTGTAAGTCTTTCTTATTTTCTCTTAACTCTAGCTCCATGGCAGAACAGAATGCAGGATGCCATTGTATATTGTCTTCAATTTCCAATACGCCATAGTTCCTTTCTCTTTCGTATTTTTAAGTATAGCATATCAGAGGTTTCTATGCAACAGAGCATGTAAGCGATAATTTCATTACTGATATAGAGTAAACAGTAACATAATTTCCAGAAAATTTCCTGTTTTATTAGATAATTTATTGAATCGTGCCGATAAATATATTATAATAGGATATATTCTTTTGGGTATATCGGTTTATAAGTCAAATAAGGGGGATTTCGGATATGAGGTCATCTAAGATAATACGAAAGGTATTGGCAGGGATATTGTGTGCTGCCATGGTATTTCAGTGCGTACCTGCACAGACAAGCGAAGCAGCGCAAATAGCGCAATCCTATGACAGCGGAGAAACAAATACATTAGAGGAAGAAGGTTATAAAGAAGAAAGTACTATTTTGGGAACGTTAGAATCTGAAGAAGTACCGGAAATGCTAGAAAGTGTAGTGGAAACAGATATGGTGGAAATACCATCAACAGCCGAAGAATCAAATGCGTTGGAAACATTGCTGACAACAGAGGAATCGGATGAAGTGGAAACGATGTTGACAATGGAAGAGCCGGATACACTGGAAACATCAGATAAAACCGAAATGACTGATGAGGAGAACAGCGAAGAGGCTGTTGAAACGACAGAAACAGAAAAGACAGATGCTGGGATTGTCGAGATAGAAACGAGCAGTATAGATGAAGAAGAGACAGAACAAGAAATCAAGCTGTTTGCTGACGAGCGGCCAGATTATAACAAGCTTCTTTCTGTCAATACAGAAAAAAAATATTATTTATATAATGATGACAAGGGGACGGCAGTAAAGGAGATATTTGTAAAGTTAGAGGGGTGTGGTGAGATACCAGAGTCAGAGGTTGGCATTGAATTTTATATAGATAAAAGCGATGCTATAGTGACTCCTTTAGACTATGTCAAGCAAGAAGATTATTATGTAATTTCTTTGGCCCAAGCAAATATTTCTGAAGGTTCTCATAATTTAACTGTTAAGCTGAAGGATATTAAAGTAGGTAGTGCTACATGTAATGAATATTTGGTAAGCAGAGAGAATATTGAATTTGAAATAGAACAGGTAGATAATGTATTTACAGAAGCGCAAAAATATTTTATATCTTCGACAGATGATGTAATAGAAGTGGCATTTTTCAATCCTGCTGATGATATAGAGTCTGTTCAGATTACAGCGCCCAATGGTGATATTGTTGCGCGTTCAAATGAAAGAAGTATAGCTGTCAAACAGAACGAAGACCCACGTTATACGGGAATTGGTGACGGATATAAGTATTCAAGTGCTATTTTGTATAAGACAACATGGCTGCTTTCCACTGAAAAAAATACGCTGGAGACTGGAAATTATGATATTCGACTGATACTTGATGGCGGTACAGAGCGGATGATTCCAAATGCTATAGAGGTTTCATCAAGAGCTGTTGTTACAAAGTGTGTACTGGGTACAGATTATGACAATACCAGTAATTTTGTATATCTTTATATCCAAGGAACAGGATTTACTCCTTCACAAATTCGATTTGACTTTGAGGATAAGGCAACATCGACAGTTTTATCAACAACGCGTATTGATTATAAAACTGTACAATCCGGATACATTGTAAAGTTCCGAAAAGAGGGGGGATGGAAAGATGCAGGGAAAGAAATTATAGTAGAACTTGGCGTAAAATCCGGGAACATTCTGTTTACCCAAAATGTATTTGAGGCGCAACTGATGAGCGGTATTTTTTATGCAGAATATAATAGTGTTTTAGATGCTGTAGAAGTAGGGGTTACAACAGATTTAAATGGAAAAGCAGTGAGTTTTAAGGTACTGGGTGAAAACCAAAGCAGTATCCCTTTTACATTAAAATCGGTTTCAGAGAGTTTGGCCTATCTTGAGTTTGAGAAGCCTTTAGTAAAGGGTACATATCAGGTAAAGCTTACTGTAGGCGGAAATAATTATGAAAAGGAATTTAGTGTCAGCCAGGGAGCAGAAGAGGTAAATCGTTGGGAAGCCCCTGCGGTAATCTCAAAAAATGCGGAAAGACATGATTTTTATTACTACACAGAAAATATAATAAGCAATGATAAATTAGTGGCAAAGATACCTGGCTATAGCGGAGAAATAGCAGTTTATGCAAGTGAATGGATTCGTGAAAATGGTGCGAAAGGAACTTGCATTCAGGTATGGATTCCTACACGGAAACTGGCAATTGGAAATCATAGTGTACAGATTACGGGGGATGGTAATTTAGCTGTATCACGGGACTTTGAAGTTATAGATTCTGACTATGATAAATTTGTCCTTGATACATATTCGCTTTCATGGATTGATGACAATACAATCCAGGTATATATAAAGACGCCTAATTGTGGAGAAAACGACGAGTATGATATAAAACTTACCGGAGAAAATGACAGAGAAGCAGCAGACACTACAGCAGTAGTGACCGACAGATACACAGACAGTCTTTTTATGAATATTACCGGGCTGAACAGAAACAGCGCATTTAAGAATTATTATGTACTGGTGACACATAAAAAATTTGGCCAGCCCTATAAAATGTCCGATCTGACCCAAAAATATTATACAGATGAGTCTAAAGGAGAAAAAATATCTATTTCTTATAATAAAGGACTGCCTGTTCTTGCAAATAACAGGGTGATTGGTATTAATATTCAAAATTTGACACTTCCTGCAACGCTGACGGTCTATGCAACAGAAAATACAGATGTTATTAAAAAAGTAACGATTCCTTCAACAATTGATGGCAATTATTATTATTTTACAAAAGAATTTTATGACAGCTTAGAAAAAAAAGACAGACTGTATGATATGACAGTTACAGATTTTGGGGAAAACTGGGGACGGTCATATGCAAGAATAAATATTGGTTATAAAGAAGACGAAGTTATAAACGATTTTGATTTGCAAATAACCAATGATATTTTATATATTGATGGAGCAGAAAGTGGAAGGTCTTCTGTTATAACTGTTACTGGTAACAAACAAAAACCTGTATTTGAAGTTTCAAATGATGAAATAGTAGAATTGGAGGACTATATTGAGTCTTCCGAAGAGTCAGGTATACAGGAGACAGACCCCAACAAGAAGCGGGTTATAGCCAAAAGTACAGGAACAACATTTATTACGGTTATTGCAGATGGCGTGAAAAAGAGTATTTTTGTTACTGTTACCAGAAATGCATCAGGTATTACGATAAATACATCAAACCGTTCAATGATGGTTGGTGATTCTTTTGAAGCTGAGGCATATATCCTGCCAACAAGTGCAGAAGACCCTACACAAATTGTTAATTTTACATCTTCAGATAACAAAGTATTACTTGTTAAAAAGTTAACGAACACAACGGCCAAAGTTACTGCACTGAAACCTGGAACAGCAGTACTGCGTGCAACATTGCAAGGAACGACTTATGTCGTGGCAGTGACAATTTCAATTACAGATTCATTTCCGTTGTATGACAAAAAGGAAATAAAGATTAAAGAAGTAGGAATTGTTAGTTACATTGAAAATGTTGACCGGGCGTTATCATACTGCAATTTGCCCAAAGGATGGGAATGGAATAATGATGACCTAAGCCTGACTGCAAGTGATGAACTGCAGTACTGCTGGGCAACATACACCGAAGAAGGATATCAGCCTTTTTCTGCAAGACTGCCAGTGGCGGTTACACGTATCATTGGTGTGGATGTAACAGGAAAAAAACTAATTAACCAGGGACAAAAAGAAAACTATAAGATTACGTATCAGTATGTGGGAGCAGATATTAATACACCAAAGTTTCGGAACAGACTTACTGTAAACTGTGTTAAGACATCAGAGGGTAATATAGCAGCAGTAGAAGCCTTAGAATGGGATAATTTAGTTATTGCGGCAATGGATAAGACAGGAGGTGGAACAGCTAATTTTTCACTGACGCTGGCCATTGACCAGGGAGTAAGCCAGGGAAATGACCTGTTTGTGAAAGATTTCAGTGTTGAAGTTCCCCTGACAGACTGTGTAAATAATATAAAAGTGAAGCCCATAAAAGTTGGAAATCAAAATTTTGTGTATACTGAAACAGCGGATCAGATGGAAGTTGACCAGAAAGATGTCAGAGACGCGAAGAATAAATATTCTGTCAGGCTTCAGGCAGAAGCAACTATTAATGGAAAACCTTCACCCAATGCGAAGTTTAACTGGCAGTCAAGTGATACTTCTGTAGCAACGGTTGCAATCAACCAGGAGGGTGAGGTGATACTTACCATTAAAAAGGAGGGAAATGTAGAAATTACGGCCACTGCAAGTGATCAGGGGCAATGTACAGGAACGCTGATGGTTAATATCATGGATTATGCGCCCGTACTTGAAGTATCAAATATAACAATCAATAAATATTGTATTGCAGGATCAGAATTTGTTCTGCAAGAGCAGAATGGAAACAAAATTACTGCTGTCAATGTGTTGGAAGGAGATGGAAACTCCCCGAACTTTTCAGCAAGTGTACCAGCAGAGGGGATATCTGTTTTAAGGTTAAAGACAAATGCGCCTGTTTCGGCGTCTGCCAAAAAAACAATATCTAACTGTAAACTTGAGGTGGTAACAGCAAAGGGAAAATATCCGTATTCATTGAAGGTAACGACAGATGTCACAAAACCTTCTGCTGCAATAAAATTGAAAACAAAGGCAAATCTGTTTTATAAGGATACAGAGGCTGTCTATACTATTTCGAGCAAGTATGATATTCAGTCTATAGAGATGAAGGGAGCAGAAGGAGTTGGTTTTGATGGAAGTTATCATCGTAGCAGCAATACAATCAGTTTCCAGGCCAGAGGGCTTGACAGCAGTACACTAAGCCAGTTTTCTTCAAAGTCCGCTAATCTGCAGGTGCAGCTAAAAATTACATTTACAGGCTATACAGAACCACAAACTATGGAACTAAAAGTTGCAATAGAAAATAAAAAACCGTCACTTAGTTTGACAGGAATGGTAATGTGTCCAGGAGTTTCATCAGGTATGACAAATGTGATTAATTCCAAAACAAAAGAACAGGTTTTTGCAGATAACACAGCAACATTTCAGATCATGAAACCGCTTAACAGTGGTATTAGCTCGGTGGTAAACAGAAATGGCAGTGTATCAATAAATTATGTTGGAGCAAAAAGTATATCATATACTGCAGAAGTGAAAAAACCTGATTGGACACAGCCAGTTAATGTAAGAGGAAAGATTACGTATGTAAAATCACCAGAAAATATGTCCTTGTCTGTTGGCAGCAAACAGTTGACCTTAAATATGGGTACAAACATAACAGCAAATGGAATGAATACAATCCCAATATCTGTAAATGGCAGCGACATTGGAATAACGAAACTGACATATGGAGGAACGGCCGCAAAGCTGATTGATACAGACGGGTATCTTGCATGTGATTTCAGACCTACAAGCCAGGGCATTAAGAGTATCAGTTTGGGATTGAACGCGGGAAAACGAGGAATGGTTAAGGCGGGAACCTATAAGCTGGACTTGTATGCAACAGTGAAGGTACTCGAACAGGAGATTACGATCAAAAAAGCGACATTAACAATTAAATTAACAGAAGCAGATAAGGCAAAGGTAACACTAACATCACCCAAGGGAAAGATTAACCTGATAGACAGAGAAAACACATCTGTAATATATACGCCAAAGGTTTCAGGGATTGATTCTTCTGTAAAGAGTGTAAGTGTGACAGGGGAAAGTTCAGAATACTTTACGGCTTCTCTGAATGCAGACAGCAAAGTGGAAGTTAAAATTAAGGCAGGAAAGGGTATGTCCTCCAAACAATCGTATCCTGTTACAATTCAGTCTGTACTACAAAATGGATACAAAATTTCATCAGTTGTAAAGATTAAGCCTGTCAATAAACTGCCAAAGATTGTGTTTACTCCTGCAAAGGGAAATTTATACAAAAGTAATAATAATAAGTATTCAACGGCTGTATCCCTGAAAAACAGTACTATTAATATGGATAAGATAACAGGAATTAAGATTGATGCAAGCAATAAAATCAACGCCAATAGCTTTTTGCTGATTAATAATATTAGCAAGAATGGTACAGTAAGTTTTAATTTAGCAGGAGACAGGAGCAAAATCAAGAAGGGCAAATATAAAATTAAATGCTTGGTTACGTTCAGAGACGCTGATCCCGAAGCAAAACCTGCTGTGGTGAATATGACAATAACTGTAAAATAATTTAGTATCAATTGCATAAATTGTAGCAATATTAGAAACAGCACGTAAATTTGGTGCTGTTTCTAATATTTTATTATAAAAATCTGAAAAAGACTTGAAATTAACTGAAAATATAGTACAATAATAGTATATATGTAAACTATTTAATAATAGATAGTTTATATTATACAAGTATAATTATATATTTTGTTGCATAGAAAGGAAGATAGAATGGCGGAGAACAAATGGGTTGTTGAGAGCAGACGATTTCGGAACGCAGAGGAATATCAGGCGGCGCTTAGGGACAAAGAACTCATCGATTCCATTACCGGCAGTTTTAAATTAAATAATCCCAAAGATATAGAAATGCTGTATTTGAAGTTAAAAGAGGGGCAGTATACATTTGAGTCTGTAGTGGGCAGACAATTTGACGATAATATTTATGAATTGTATCAAAAGATCCAGCAGGAAGAAGTAAAAGAGAAGGAGAAAAAAGCTGCCCAAAAAGAAAAAAGAAAGCAACAGATTCAAAAGCTGGTAAAATGTCCCTCAAAACATCAGAAAATTGAAAACCGGACAAAGTTTGAGGATTTTGATAAAAATATGCAGGGGCGGATTATAGAGGTACTCAGGAAAAAAGAAAGGAAACGAAGAATCCTGGTAGCAGGTTGTTTGTTTCTATGTATTATTAGTTTTGGATATTTGGGTGCATATTATCAGGTCTCTGCTAAGAGCGCAAGAGAATTTGAAGAACTGTCAGCACTGAAGGAAGCAGGCGCACAAGGGCGATATTCAGGTAATAAAAAAGTTGAGATACACTTTACTAACAAGGATATCGCGCTGCCAGATATTCTTCCAGAGTATGAGAAGATATATCTAAAGAATCAAAAACTAATTGGATGGGTAAAAATTGACGATACAATAATTGATTATCCTGTAATGCAAACAGTAGACAACGAATATTATCTGAATCATAATTTCAGCCAGGAGGAGGATAGGAATGGAAGTATTTTCATGGATTACCAATGTGATGTTGTAAAAGGATGTGATAATATTATTCTGTATGGACACCATATGAAGTCTGGAAGAATGTTTGGGTCATTGAATAAATACAGCCAAGAGTCTTATTATGAGGAGCATCCTATCATACAGTTTGATACGATTTACGAAAAAGGAAAATATCAAGTGATGTATGTATTCCGGTCCAAGGTTTATTCTGAGGAGGATGTAACCTTTAAATACTATCAGTTTATCAATGCTGCTTCTGAGATGGAGTTTAACTCGTACTTGAATGAGATGGCAGCATTGTCATTATATGATACAGGAGTTACGGCAGTTTATGGTGATAAACTTTTGACACTTTCGACTTGTGATTACCAGGAGAAAAAAGGGAGATTTGTTGTGGTAGCCAAAAAGATCAGTTAGGAGTTTTCAAGGAAGACGATGTATATTTATATAGGATTGGAGGCACAGAAACATATGTGTAAATAAGGGATGCTGTCAACAAGAGGGAATATAAATAACAAAATGGGGAGAAACAACATGACAAAGAGTAAAAAGAAAAAGAATTTTAAGCTTAGAAGGAGAATAAAAAGAACAAGCGCAGCACTCACAATGGTCATGGCGATAGTTGTGGCTGCGATACCTGTTGAGAATTATGGTACAATGCAGGCATCAGGGATAGAAGGCAGGAATTTGAAGGAAGAAGCTGAAAACTACTTATGGGAAGATCCTAAAGCTGAAGATAAAGTGCTGAAAAATCCTTTGTATGAAGCAGATGACTATGAAAAGATATATGTAAGTGGTTCAGAAGAGACAGTACAACATATTGAGGGTGATACTTTTATTGATGCATATAAAATAAAAGTAATAAACAATGACGCTATGATTTCGCAGAGTGTTTTTGAAGCCGATATAGAGAAGTTTGATATTTATGAAGAAGAATATTTTAACTATATTCAGATGGATGATGATTATCTTTACAAAATAAATCAGACATTTGAATCGGAAACATATGAATTAGAATATCAGAGCTATAATGATACCACGTCATATTCTGGAAAGACTGCATCAATAACGAATGCGGATGGCACTAATACACCAATAACGTATGCGTCAGTTACAGTTAATCGTATTGATATGGATACTGCACCTAAAAAAAATATTTCCAATCAGATAAGTAGTGGCAACAATATTAGTGTAAGTAACCCATACAATACAATTAATGGTACAACTCCAGATGTGGAGAAAATCTACACAGATTTTGCGCCTAATATGTTGAAGGAGCATACTGGTAAGCTTGAGAAGTATACTGCGGATATGAAGGCGCAGACAGATGTGTTAGATGCTATCCTTGCGAAAGGAGATAATATCACACAGCAAGATGTAACGGACTGGAATAATGCAAAGACTGAAATTGAGAGCTTAAATAATATTAATGACAAGGGATACAGAACTATATCCAAGACATATGCAGAGATTCGATCAAATGAATCTGGAATTGATGAGGATAAAAACAGCCTGCAGGATATTATTGATTATACCATTTGCCAGAGAATGAGCAGTAGCAGTAGCAGTAGTACTTTGAAGAAGTATGCGCTTAAGAAATTAAAAACTCCTAAAGGAACCATTGTATATGTACCTGAAAATATCAGCGATCAGGGGCCTGATGGCAATCAGGTGAATGATATGTCAGGTTATTTGGCAGAAGGAAAAGCAACCATTAAAGGGATACAATCAAATGCCTTTAATCCAAAAGTGGGGCATACGCCAGATGATGACGGGGAGGTTGGAACACTTACCATTCCTTCATCGGTGCAGTTTATTGGACAAAAGGCGTTTGCAAATTCTAATTTTTTAAAAAACGTAACACTAGATGATAGTAATTGTGCAATTTTGGGTGATGAAGCTTTTTCGGGGTGTGTACATCTTGAAACACTCCAATTTACAAGCGGTAATTCAAAACTTGAGAAAGTTGGGCGTATGGCCTTTTACAATACTGCACTGACGGATATTGTATTTCCTGAATATGTTAAAACGATTGGTGCCGGATGCCTATTTCTTTCAGGTATTGCAGAGATGACAATGGGAGGACTTAGAAATGATATTTTAGAAATTGAACCATATGCTTTTTTTGGCTGTGATAAGTTGAGTAAAGTAAATTTTGCTGGGGAAAGTACAGACTTTAAGATTGGAGAGGCAGCATTTGCTCTGACATCGGATCAGGATGGAGGCGCGCTTGTTGATTTTGCTTTTCCTTCCTATATGAATCGGTTAAAACATGATAATACGCAGGATAATGATAATAACAACAATTATATTCTCGCAGGCAGAGATAATCTCAAGACAGTGGTGCTTCCTGGAAGATTAGGAAATAGAGTTAGTGGAGATGCAGCACAGGTGCCTGATGAAACATTTGCAGGGTGCAGCAATCTTGAATATGTAGAGTTTCCTGACGAGGCATATAATGCCTCATATAATCCAGAGAAGCTGTTTGCAGGTGTAATGAATGATAAATTTTATGTAAGGGGTCCACAGTCAGGGGCAGGGACGCCAGTGGCAGAGCCTCGGAAATGTACGTGGAATGCGGTGCCTGGGTATTTCATGGAAGATGGCAAGCCCGGAGTTGTACCTTATGTATATACAGGTACAGATGGTAAAGAACATATGGAGATTGGTGTTGGTGAGGAGGATAGAGATGATTATATTGCAAGTATTGACATTATAGACGAGAATGCAAAAACAGCCAGTCTGTCAGGATATATAGAAAACCGCCCAAATCCGGATCGCAATACACTTGCTGTAATCATTCCCAAGACAGTTGGCAGTTATACAATCATAGAAATTGCGGATGGGTGTTTTAAAGATGTGAAAGATATCATCTATAAAGTAGTAATCGCAGATGGAACAGTTCAAAGGATAAATGCAAATGCGTTTAAGGATTGTGCCAAATTGCAGTGGGTAGAGCTGGGAGATTCAGTAAGTTTTATTGGAGCAAATGCTTTTGAAGGATGCAAGAGTCTTGAAAATGTACTTTTTAGTCAGACGCAGACAGCGCTTTTTGGAGATGAGGACAGTTATTGGGAAGATGCTCTTACAATTGAAGCAAATGCTTTTAAAACAGGTTCGGATTTCTTGATTTTTCATGGTGCAGTCCATCCTGAATATGCGCCATTTAAGCTGGCGATGAGTGAAGATAGTAAGTCTATGACAGGTTCAGGTCTTCAGATTTGCTATAAGACTGATGCGCCAACAAATCTTACAATACTGCGAGATGATAAATTGGGTGCTACATTGATTGATTATCCACATTATGAAGAAATTGATACAATCAATAAAGACTTGATTAAAATGTGGGCAAATGGTGACAGTGGATATAGCATCACAGATAAGTTTGAGGAATGGAATGAACTGAGAAATGCTGCGGATCCAAATTATGCAGATAGACCTTATAATAAATACAAAAACTTCAGTGAGGAAGATATTCCGCTTTATACACTTTTTATGACCATACCCAAGGGGATCGACAGTATTGACGCAAATGCATACTATAATAATCCAGCAAATGCAAGTAACTTAGCATATCTTACAAGAAGGTATGTGCCACAGATCAAGAATAGTAATGGCAAAGAGATTGAGATTGGCATTAAGGGCGAAACAGGTGCATTAGAGAGAAATATTAACCAGAAGCAACCACAGTATGATAAATATAACGATGTGAAAAGTGTATATTCTGATGATGATTATATCGCTCAGAGCGATCTGAATGAATTTGGACATAAAGCTGGTTTATTCAGTGGCTTCTTGGTAGAATCGGAATTTAGTACGGATATTACTTCAATAACAGACGACATACCTGGTATTATATGGCGTACCTATGACGGACATTATTATGTTGAAAATTCAATTATAGGTAATGATTATTTGACAACAATCGATCTGAAAACAATTAAGGAACTTCCTGATTATGCATTTATAAGTTGCGAGAACTTGTTAAGAACTTCTTATGGCGCAGAGATGCAGACAATTGGTGCATTGCCGTACAGGAACTGTAAGAATCTGACAGAAATTTCGATTCCGGCAGAAAATCCGTATGTACAGTTTGACAATATGATTCTTTTCCGGAAGCATCAGGCACCAGAAACCAGTCTTGAAATTATTCAATGTCTGGAAGGAAGAGGAAGCGGCAGTGGAGCAAGCGGTTCTTTTAAGGTAGGAGAGGAAGCAGGAGATACGCTATTGGCAAATGTTGTCAGCATTGATAATGAAGCGTTTTCATATTGTGATGAAATAACAGCGGTTGACCTTAGTACATCTTCTATCACACAGATACCAGAGAGATGTTTCTATAAATCGGAAAAATTAGGTACTGTGATTCTTCCTGAAAGTATTGCAACGATTGGTCCGGAAGCATTTTATGATACCAGTGATAATTTGGAAATTACGATACCAAATCCAAGCTGTGCGATTGGAGAGACTGCATTTAACTTTGATGGTAATCGTAAAGTTACAATCAGAGGACCACAGTATGATTCTTCGGGAACAAGGAATAGTGCAATTTATAACTTTTATGTGAAAATGAAAGAAAAGTTGAAAGCACAGGGAAAGGAAGAAAATATAATCTTTGTATCAGAAGATAAGCATAAAGTTACATTTATTGATTACGATACATCTTTGATTGTAGACCCAGATGTTCAGAATCCACAATATGTGGATCATGAGGGGGATGCAATATGCGTAGCAAAACCGGAACGATCAGGATATGAGTTTTCAGCATGGAAGTGTATTCTGTCAGATGGAACACAGTTTACAGGTACAGGTGATCCTTGGTTAAATGTTACAGAAGACAGAATTATTCAGGCAGTGTATAAGCCAAATTCCAACATTGTAGTACCTGATGGTAATGATTATACGTTGACAATTAAAGGCGGTACTGCAAACGGTAAGACAGAATCAATTACAGCCAAGGGAGGCGACAAGATACTAGTTATTGCAGATACCAAAACAGATGGGAGCAAATTTCAGTATTGGACTGTTGAACCGTCAGCACATACCAATTTACTTGTGGACGGAGTTACAGCATCAAATACTACATTTATAATGCCGAATGAAAATGTGACATTGACTGCTAACTTTAGTGGTGGCAGCGGAGATAAGCCAGGAGGAGATAACCCGGGCGGCGATAACCCAGGAGGAGATAACCCAGGAGGAGATAAACCGGGCGGCGATAACCCAGGAGGAGATAAACCGGGCGAAGATGGCAAAAAGTATAAAGTAACGGTTAATTATGGTTCAGGAAGCGGAGAGTATGCGGCTGGAGAGACTGTAAATATTTCTGCATTTGCACCAGAATCACCAAGCAAAGTATTCTCAAAATGGACGACAAACAACTCAGGTTTGGGATTTGCCAATGCAAATTCTGCAACAACAAGCTTTGTAATGCCAGCGGCAGATGTGACAGTCACTGCAAATTATAAGACGAGAACATCTGATGATGACGATGATGATGACGATGCGCCATCAAGAAGACCTGGAACAAATACAAATACTTCAACCGTACCGAACAGACCAGGCAGTTCAGCGGGAACGACAGGGACAACAGGAACTGTGAATAATGGCACCAATGGAACGACTACAAGCAATGATGGCAACAAAATTTATATCACAAAGAATGGTGTATCCAACAAGGATGTGGCTTCTATATCTGTCGATGGCTCTACTGATAACTTTATTGTAAGAATCACAGAGTCAGAAGAGGCGACGAAAGCAGTAGAAGAGTCACTGATCAACAAATATGGTTCACTCGATGGGCTTGCATATTTCCCGATGGATATATCACTCTATGATTCAACAGGACAGCATAAGATTACAGATACCTATGGATTGAATATCACTGTTACAATGCCGATTCCAGATGTACTGATTCAGTATGGAGGCAATAACCGTGTAGCGGCCGCTGACAATGGTAATCTGCAGCAGTTGACACCGAGGTTTACAACAATTGACGGTATTGCATGTATTTCTTTTGTACCGCCACATTTTTCACCATATGTAATCTATGTAGACACGAATAATCTGGTTGCAGGGCAGACGCTTGATTCTACGCCTTCAACAGGCGATCCGATTCATCCGAAGTGGTTTGCAGCAATTGGTATGGCGTGCATTTCTATCTTGCTGTTTGTAACAAGTGACAATAAAAAGCGCAGAAGCTACAAGGCAGTTTAGCGCTGATTGGGCGGGCATATCAAGAAGGAGAAAGATTGGAGAATTAAGCTTTTCAATCTGCAAGTTTTGTGCTACGCAAAAACTTGAGCCATTCGCTACTCCCAAAGAATAGTCGTAGCATGGAGGCTAAATATGAAGAAAAAGCATATAGCTTTTGCAAGCGCTGCCATACTTGGAATACTCGCTCTTGTGGCTGTTGCCAGAGGAACTGGCAACGTGGCAGCCGCGGAGGATGAGCGGTTCAAAATGAACGGAACAACATTGGTTCGATATCTGGGTACTGACACTTTTGTTAGTATCCCAGATACTGTCAAAAGCATTGGTGATGAGGCTTTTTCGGGAAATGAGACAATGACAAGTATTGAAATTCCGGACTCTGTTACCTCTATTGGATACAATGCATTTAAAAACTGCAGCGCACTTACCGGAGTAAGTATTTCGGATTCTGTCAAAAAAGTGGGTCCTGGAGCCTTTGAAGGCTGTAAGGAATTAACATCTGTTACAATTGGAGAGAACGTAAGTTCCTGGGGGACGGGTGTGTTTACAAACTGCGATACCCTTGCAAAGGTGTCAATTGACAGTGACAATGAATATTTGACGTACTATAATGGTGCAATTTACAACGGAAATATGACAATGCTTTATCAGGTGCTTCCTGGGCGGGAAGGTGAGAATTATGTAATGCCTGATACTGTGAAAAATATTGATGCATATGCATTTTGGAATCTAATCAATACAAAAAATGTCAAAGTTTCTTCGGAGGTTGGCAGCATTCCCAAATATGCGATGTCGAATATGGGATCTGTTGAAAATGCAGTGATCCAAAGTTCAACGACATCAATTGAAGAAAATGCTTTTGCTAACAATACAGCACTCAAACAGGTAGTAATTCCTGCATCTGTGACCAATATTGATAAGAAAGCGTTCAAGGGGAGTTCGGATTTTAAAATTTTTACAGGAAAATCCAGCGCCGCGGATATTTTCGGCAGCAATAATAATATTGATGTAATATATAAGGCAGAGTATCCAGATGACTTTATGGACAGCAATCCAGGACTTGAGGAGAAACCAAATGTCGGAGAGTCATATGAGGATACAGAAAATACAGCAACTGATACAACACAAACAGGAGAGCAGACAGAAGAAAACAATCGTACAGAAGAAAGCAGCAATCTAGATCAAAGTACAGAGGAAGAGACAACAGAACAAAGTTCTTCGAGTGAGTTTATCAGCACAGAAGGCTATATCCATCCGCTAGATGTACCAGAGAAGGACAATGTGATAGGAAAAACTGTCGTTGCTTCCGGAAATGCAGTATTTTTGATAGATAATCATAAGGAAAAGGTTTATGGAATTCCAGACGGAGTTCATGCAGATGTCGTGTCAGGCGATGTATCTGATGCGGAGGAAGATACAGAGGTAAAGGATTCTATCAGTGTGGATTATGAGAAGGAAGAAAAAGACAACGAAAGTATTCCACAGAGAGAATATTATAAACAAAAGAGCCTGACGAGTTATGAGATTCCTGATACAATAAAAAAGATTGGGAGACTGGCATTTGCTGAGAGCGGCTTAAAGGCAATTAAGATACCAAATTCTGTTACAGATGTAGAATATGGTGCATTTATGTCGTGTAAGGATCTTGCAGATGTGACAATTCCCGATACTGTTTCTTATATTGGAACGAAAGCTTTTGATGGAACTGCGTGGTTAAACAATTGGAAGGAAGAGAAATCTGATAATGATGAAGATGACTTTCTGATTGTTGGTGATGGGATTTTGATTGCTTATAAAGGTACGAAAGCACATGTTGAGATTCCTGACGGAGTGAAGCAGATTGGGGCAGAAGCATTCAAAGGCCACAAAGAAATTCTGGATGTGGCAGTACCTGCATCTGTCAAAAAGATATGTGCAGAAGCATTTCGAAATTGCAGTGAGCTTACAGGACTAACAGGCTGCGAGGGCCTTAAGACAGTTGTCCGCGGCGCATTTTATGGAACACAGGTTTCAGAGAGTGATTTTAAGTAAATGATACAAAGGAACTGTAAATTATTTTTACAATCCCTTATTTTTGATAAGTGACCGGAGAGATGTCAGAATGGAAAAACTTTTTTGGGGAATGGTGGGCGGATGCACAGTTGCATTTGGAATCCTGCTGTGTATCTATTTGAATAAGACAGGAGTGATTGGCGCCCAGCCAGAAACTTCCACAGAGACAGTGACAGAGATAGAAAGTGAGACTGGGAGCGAGAATGAGACGGAAACCGAAACTGGGTCGGATTTGGAGCTTGCAGAAGGGGAGTTTCCGGCTGATATTCGTTCTATGATTCAGGATTCACAGAAAAATTATGCGCCAGCGATGAAGGTGTTTGAGGAAGAATCCGCACAGGCTGCTTCCAGAGAGGCGGCAGAGATAAAACAGTCTCAGTCGTCTGCGGCTTCTTCGGGCGGAAGTGATAGAAAGACAAATGGCGGTGTAGACGGAAACCGAAATGATAATCATGAGTATTTTCTTGAGGAACCTACAGAAGAAGAATCCGAAAGTGAAGAGTCCAGCACAGAACCAGCAAAATCCGAAGATAAGAAAAACAGTGAATTTGAGTATGTTCTGTACAGCGACCATGTAGTGCTTAAAAAATATATAGGTTCAGCAGTTTCTTTGGATATTCCTGATACGATTGAGGGCCAGCCTGTCACAGAAATACGAGATTCAGCGTTTGCAAGCTCCAAAACACTTACCAGAGTATCGGTGCCAGATACTGTAGAAAAGCTTGGGAAAAATGTATTTAAAAGCTGCGAACTTTTAGTGGATGTCAGTCTGCCAGACAGTTTGACAGAAATGGGAGAAGGCGTTTTTGACAGTTGTTCCAAACTTGCAAGAATTAATGTTCCTGACGGAATTACAGCGATTGGCAAGAAAGCATTTAATGAGTGCAATGAGCTGAAAACAATTACATTGTCAGATGATATTGAAAAGATTGAAGAACAGGCATTCAACAACTGTACCAAAATGGAACTCAAAAAACTTCCTTCTTCTTTGAAAACAGTAGGAAAAGAAGCATTTAATGCGTGTGCAGCTATGGCTTTGACAAAATGGCCAAGCGAATTAGAGGAGATTGGTGAGAGCGCGTTTGCAGAATGTACTGCTATAGAAGAGGTAAAGCTGCCGTCTTCGATGCGCAAGATATCAGAGAGTGCATTTATGGGCTGTTCCGGTATCAAAACACTTACGATCAAGTCTGGAATTGAAGCGATACCAGAATCAGCGTTTTCGGATTGTACAGGAATAACAGAACTTGTGATTCCAAAGTCGGTTCTTAGTATTGGGGATAGTGCATTTAGCGGGTGCAGTGCGCTTGCAAGTGTTACGATTCCAAAGAATACGATTAGTATTGGTGATTCGGCGTTTTCAGGCTGTACGTTTACAACCGTTTCCATCAACAAAAAATGTTCTTATCAGGAAAATTCATTTCCATTTGAGATAAAGGAAGAACATTATTATTAGAATGATAGATGGGCGATTCGTAGGCATGATGTGGAACAGTACAGCAGTGTTGAGCAATTACTGTGGAGGGAACCATTTGTGAAAAGAATATTGAGAAGAAGAGCGGTAGCTATTTTGTTGGCGGCAATGATATTGTTTGGGAAGATAGAGGTATATGCGAAGGGACCTACATATACTCCCATGCAGGACGTTTACTATACAAAAGAAGCTTGCGTTGTATATGCAGAACCAACATACACATCAACAGTGCTTGCGACAATTGGTGCCAATATTCCAGTTCAGGTAGTTGGAGCATATTCAAATGGCTGGTATCGGATAAATATTGGAGTTATCTGTTATGTGAAAATGGATTCTGTGACAACAGCAGGCGCGATAGGTCTGCCTGTGAAATCAGACAAACAGATTGAGGACGCACAGAAGACAGCGGCAGAACTTGGATACGAGTTTGTATATCTCAAATTAAATAAAGAAAAAATAATAAAGAAAGATATTTTTAACAGCTATATAGGGAAAAAGGCTATTTTATTTGCAAAAATTGATGATGAGCTTGGTGTTTCCTTTAAGATGCTTTACAATGATAAGGTAAAAAAAGACATTAATTTAAACATGACAAAAACAGCGTCTGTGAATCAGTTTGGAGAGCGGATTGTGGAATTTGTATTTCCAGAGGAGACAGAGCTTTTTGGACAGCTTGCAATTTTCCAGTTTAAAGAAGGATATGATAAAGCTGTTACGATTATGCCGGCTGATATTGATACAGGCGATTATGTCGAAATGAATACATACTATACAGAGTTTAGTGAGTTTGCATACGGCCCTATGACCCAGGTTGCAAATATCAGGATTGTTGAGGCAGAGATACCCAATTCCCTGACAGACAATCAGCGAGCCATTATGGCTGACCACAGAAAAGGTATCAAGTATCAGAGCGATGATACAAAAGAGTATAGAAGTATTGTACATGGCAAACTGCGAAAAGATACAGAGTACGTGGATTATAATTATTAGAGAGTTGAAAAGCATTTACTGGAAAAGTAAGTGCTTTTTTGTCGATTGAACAGGAGCACCCAAATGAAATATGCTACTAAGGCATTAATTTTTTATAATAGGTTGCATCTTTATTTTATGTGTGCTATGATACCAGTGTAGAATGTATGAACTGTATTAAGTCAAATAATACAGTTTATTCTTCAATAAATTTCAGTTTTATTTGAACTGCCAGAGCATTTTTTCACACGCTCTAAGGCAGCATGGGGGAATAAAATGCCAGAAATAATGAAAAAGAAAGCAGGTCCGGTTATTTCTGTGAAGGATTTATACAAGATATATCGGATAGGCGAAAATAGGGTTCGCGCATTGAATGGTGTCAGTTTCAATATAAACCGCGGCGAATTTTGTGCGATTGTGGGAACTTCCGGCTCGGGCAAATCGACGCTTTTAAATATGCTTGCAGGACTTGAAAAGCCTACAAAGGGCGAGATTATCATAGCTGGCGAGCATATGGAAACAAAAGGTGAGAATCAGCTTGTCAAGTTCAGACGGGAGCATATAGGGTTTATTTTTCAATCATTTAATCTGATGGGAACGATGAATGCGGTGGAGAATGTGGCATTGCCATTAACATTTCAAGGGGTGTCCAAAAGGGAGCGCATCAAACGGGCAAAAAAAATGGTACATATGGTTGGACTTGATAAATATTGGGACCACAAACCAAATCAGATGTCAGGCGGGCAGCAGCAGAGAGTCGGCGTAGCAAGGGCGCTTGTTGTGAAACCAGAAATCATATTTGCAGATGAGCCGACGGGCAACTTAGATTCTAATACCTCAAAAGAAATTATGAATTTGATGCAGAATGTTGTGAGGGAACAGAAGCAGACATTGATTATGGTAACACATGATAATACACTGGCAAGTTTTGCGGATAAGATTATACGAATTGTTGACGGCAAGATTGTTGATATGGTAGATAATACAAAGAATGAAGCAGAGGAATAAATGCTGAGTGGAAGGAGCAGGGAGTAAAATGAAAAGGTTGAGACAAATATTCATATGGATGCTGATGGTGGTGCTGCTTTGCGGAAATACATTAACCGCATTTGCAGATGAGGATAACCCTGATAGCGGCTCGAACGGCAATTATGGGAGTCCAAGTGATCAGTATGCATCGGATGAATGGAAGGATCAGATAAGAGGGGAACTCAATCGGTACTATAGTGATTTGAAGCTTCGGTATGATATGACAGACGAGAAGATAAAGCGCATGGACAAGATTTACAACAGTGCAATGACATATATGAAAAATGCCGGGCTTACAATGTCGGAGCTGACAAGCTATGAAGCAGAAGTAGAAGGGTATCTTGCAGAGATTGCAAAAGAAAATACAACAGGCACAGAAAAATTTCTGATGCTTTCGAATGAAGTGCCAATTTTGGATGCAAAATTTGGTGAACAGACATTTGTCGTATTGTCACTTATCAATCTCGGAAAGACAGATATTACAGACGTTGTTGTGACGCCAACTGTATCAAATGACAGAACAAAATGGCCGTTTGATATCAATCAGGCATATGACGCGCAGAGCATTCAGATTATACAGGCTTCAGAGAATACGATTGATGCTTATGGTAAACGTATGGATATTGGGTGGTATTTTAATGTCAGAAGCGATGTATTGACAGGCTGCTATCCTCTGACATTTCATGCTACATACTATCAAAATGGTGATCTGGTGGAAACAGATATCACTACATATATTAATATAAAGGGTGCAAATCCAAATAAAACATTGATTGAAGATCCCGATAAGCAGACCTCAAATCCACGTATTATTGTAACAGGTTACAGGACAGATCCAGAAGTGGTTTATGCAGGTTCTGTATTTAAACTGTCTGTGAGTGTGAAAAATACTTCCAAGCAGACCTCTGTTGAAAATGTGCTTTTTAATCTGGAGGCGACAGTAGAAGGGAAAGATGCAGATGCTTCTTATGCGGCGTTTTTGCCGACATCAGGTTCAAGTTCTGTGTATACAGAAAGAATTGCACCAGGCCAGACCTATGATATGAGCATAGAAATGGAAGCAAAATCAGACCTTGCGCAAAAGCCCTATGTTCTTACTGTCACAATGAAATATGACACAGAGGATCAGATAAATCTTTCTGATACAGCAAAGGTATCCGTGCCAATCAAGCAAGAGGCAAAGCTTGATACAGGATCGGCAGAGGTTTTGCCGGAGTCTATCGCGGTAGGCGAACAGTCCAATGTCATGTTCAGCGTCTTTAATACTGGTAAGACAACGCTTTATAATGTCAAGGTGACCTATGAGAGTGAAACAGTAGAAAGCGGTGTCACCTATCTGGGAAATATTTCGCCAGGTGCAACACAGAATGTTGATTCTATGCTGACTGGTATCGCTCCTGATACGGGGCAAGGCATTGTAAAGGCTGTTGTTACTTATGAGGATGAGGCTGGAAACGAATCTCGTTTTGAAAAAGACCTAAATCTTTCTGTATATGAAATGGTTTTTGAAGAACCAATTATGGACGAAATGCCTGTTGAACCAGAAATGCCTGAAAAGAAGGGACTTCCAATCGGAGGAATGATTGGTATTGCAGCAGCGGCGATAGTGGTGATTGCAGCAGCAGTGATTATTGTGAGAAAAAGAAAGGCAAAAAAACGTCAAGAGGATTTAGATTTGCTAGATGGGGATGATGCATCATGAAAATTTTTGATTTACTGTTAATGAGCATATCCAATCTGTGGAAGAGAAAGCTTCGTACAGTGCTTACTGTTTTGGGCGTTGTGATCGGTGTTACTTCTATCGTGGTTATGATGGCGCTTGGTATTGGGCTGAGGGAATCTATGATGGAGAACTATTCAAGTTATACCTCTATGACACAGATACAGGTTAGTTCTAGTGGCGGTGGCTATTATTTCGAAACTGCATCAAGCAGCGGCGGAAGCAGTCAGGAGGAGGAAAAGCGGCTGGATGATGCGCTGATACAAGAGATTCTTGCGATGGAGCATGTTCAGTCTGTGTATCCCAGACTTCGCTTTTCTGCACTTGCAAAGTGTGGGAAATATATGGGGGATTTATCCTTAATTGGTGTTACACAGGGAGAGCTTCAGACAATGAAGATCAAGATTGGGGAAGGAAAGCTTCCGGATTCTGATTCAGAACTTCAGTTTTTCTATGGAAATAATGTGCTTACCAATTTTTATGTAGAAAAAAATTATTATTATCCGTTCTGGGAGAAGAATGAGGCGCCGGATATTGATCTGATGAAAGATCCGCTGTTTGTGATTTTTGATACAAACGCCTATTATAATTCACAAGGAGGCGGCTCGGAGGAGTCTCCGGCTCCCAAGCCGCCAAAGAAATATGTGATAAAGACAGCTGGTATTATGGCGGGAGAACTGGGAGAATGGGAAAACAATGACAGCCAGAGCGTGATTTGTGATATTGACGCGCTGAAAGCAGAGCTGAAGCGTATTTTCAAAAAAGATGTGATTCCAGGACAGCCAAAAAGAAAAAATGGGAAACCATATAATGAGTTGTTTTATTCTCAGCTCATTGTTCAGGTTGATGAGATGGAAAATGTAACGCCGATTACCAATTATTTGAAAGACATGGGATATGAGGCATATAGTTCTGCAGAATGGATACAGTCACAAATGGATACTATGAACACTGTTCAGGCGGTGCTGGGCGCTATTGGAGCAGTTTCTATGCTGGTGGCAGCAATCAGTATCACCAATACGATGATGATGTCTATTTACGAGCGGACAAAAGAGATTGGTGTGATGAAAGTGCTTGGCTGTGATATTCACAATATCCAAGGATTGTTTTTGATGGAAGCAGGTTTTATCGGTTTTATTGGGGGCGTTGTCGGCGTTGGATTCAGTTATCTGGTAGGAACAGTTATCAATGGTCTGCTGGCTTCAAGCGGTGCTGGTGAGTCTATGGGGATTGTGGGAGCAATCTGCCGGATTCCAATATGGCTTTGTCCACTTGCGATTGGCTTTGCCGTATTAATTGGCATGATAGCTGGATTTTTGCCATCACTTAGAGCGATGCGGCTCAGTCCGCTTGCGGCGATTCGAAATGAATAGCGTATCGTTTTTTAGACTTCTATTTTGCTGTTTGGAAAATAGAAGTCTTTTGGCGTATACATAACATTTTAGCCCGACCTATCATATATTACTACATCAAGTAAGAATTATGGTGAATGGAAATGGACAGAGTACGCAGAATGCTTGGCTGTGATAATAGGGAAGTATTGCCTTATACAGGGCGTGGAATATATGTAGGAGTTTTGGACAGCGGCGTGGCAGCGCATCCGGATTTACGAGGGAGAATCGCAGCCTTCAAAGATTTTACACTGGATAAAAGAATGCAGTATGATGATAATGGGCACGGAACACATGTTGCGTGTCTGAAAAACAAAAATTTGATAAGGCAAGGAAACGTTAATGTATAAAATAATAATTTAACAGTCTAAAACCAGTTCCGCCCACAGGCATAAAAACGAAACACAACAAGCCTTGAAAAAGTGATGGGATCTGATATAATAAATAGATAAGTAAAAGAAAGCAAGGTGATACTTAATGAATGCAATGCCAATAGAAGATATGAGTAATACTTTTATAGAACATTCTTTTATCATTAATAATTTTGTAATAATGATAGGGAAACAGATTAAAGATTCTTTATGTCGTGTGTTAGGTGATGGTGTGCAATATCAATGGCATGAAAATGATAATGATATTATTATACCTGATGTGTAATAAGGTGGGCGATAACTGGATCGTTCTGTAAATATATTATAATGGTTGATAGTAGGGATTGAGGTAAAATCAATCCCTATAGTTAAATTTGGAGGAATGCAGGAAAATCGGCAGTATTGCAATCATTTAATTGGAGGTAGCTGAATGTCAGAAAAAAATATATATGAAATTATGCATATGGATAGAAGGGTTGCAAAGATCAATGATTCTGGACAATGCAAAATATATTATAAGTCATTTATGCCATATAATTTGTATTTAGAAGAAGCCGAAGACATTGATACTTTGGTCAATAACATTACGAATTTCAATTATTGGTGCGCAACAAGAATTCTCACCTTAGATAGAAAATATGCAAAAGAAATATTAAATAGTATAGGAATGTTACAGGCAGTAACTGACAAAGAAAGAGCAAAAATTGCACTATCATATAGATGCGCTTCATTGACAGATGTTTTTTGGGTAAAATTAAAGAAAGAAAAGATTTTTTTCAGAGATATTAATTTGTATGAAAATCATTTGGATAACACCTTTATTGATATTGCTTTAAGGGGAAGGCAGTATACAGTACAAAATGAATATTTAGCAAGAGACTTATCAACGAATGGATGTTTTCCTAAAGCTTGGCAAAGGATGAATGATAGGTTTAGACTTTTGAAAGATGGCGACGCAGAAGTGGTTGAAAAAGAACTGCTTGCCAGTCAAATATGCAGATGTTTTGATATTTCACAAGTATTATATGAGAGGGATTATTTTGAAGGAGAAAAAGTCAGTGTAAGCTGTAATATTACATCAAAAGAATATTCAATAGTTTCTATGGAGGCATTTGAGATATATGCAGCAAATCATGGTAGGAACACAAAAAAATATATTCTTTCTTTAGATAAACATAATTATTATATGATGAATATTGTCGATTATCTTATTGGAAATACGGATAGGCATTGGGGAAACTGGGGGGTATTAGTTCGTAATTCCAATAATAAACCAGTAAGGTTATATGATTTAATGGATTTCAATCAGGCTTTTAATTCCTATGATAACTTAGATGGTTCCAATTGTCAGACGATGTTTGGAGAGCATGCTAATCAGAAGGAGGCAGCAATTAAGTCTGTTGAAAAAATTGGGTTAAATCAAATCAAAGAAGTAAATAAAACGTGTTTTAACGAATTACCTCAGTTCTATGAAATGTTTTGTAAAAGATTAGAATTATTAAAATCAATAAAATTTTAGTTTGATGACCTCAGCCAAGAAAGGTGAATAAAAGTGTTTTTGAAGAATCATTACTGCCGGATAGGTAGTGCAGCATAGTTTGTGCCTTTGAAATAAGCGGCTCCTTTTTGATAAGAATTGCGATATGGCAGTTCTTATCAAAAAGGAGTATTTTTATGGCTATTACAAAGGAATAAATTCAGCAAGTACAGAGAGAGGAGATGGAGGTTTTAGAGGCACGGGTAAATAAAGGAGTTATAAAGTACAAACAGTCTTTTATAAAATACTATTATATAGGAAGAAACATAATAAAAGGTTGGTGACTTATTTGGTATATATTGTAAAAAATGTGTACAAAACTGAAAATAAAAAGGAAAGAGAACTAAATATAGTGAAAATTATCAAAAAGCAGATTTCCAAAAACAAAAAGTAACAGTTCAGCCATGCCCATTCATAAGTTGTCGGATTGTACATTCTGACAATTGATTTAGAATATAATTGTTTACTTACTTTATCTATAATATGGAGGAAATAAGAGTGGATAAAGCTGCATTATATTTAAGACTTAGTAAAGAAGATATTGATAAAATAAACAAAGGAGATGACAGCGAAAGTATTGTAAACCAGAGACTATTATTGACAGATTATGCAATCAGTCATGAAATGCAAATAGTAGATATTTATTCTGATGATGACTATTCTGGATTGTATGATGACCGACCGGAATTTGATCGTTTAATTTGCGACAGTAAACTTGGAAAATTTAATATTGTTATTTCAAAATCTCAATCAAGATTTACTAGAAATATGGAACATATGGAAAAATATTTACATCATGATTTTCCTTTGCTTGGTATTCGATTTATTGGAGTTGTCGATGGCGTAGATACGCAAAACAGTGCAAATAAAAAATCAAGACAAATCAACGGGCTGGTAAATGAATGGTATTGTGAAGATTTATCAAATAATATTAGAGCTGTATTTCATCAAAAAATGAAATCAGGTCAATACCTTGGAGGGTTTGCTCCCTATGGATACTTAAAAGATCCCAATAATAAATATAAATTTATAGTAGATGAATATGCCGCTGACAATGTTAAAAAGATATTTTCACTTTATTTAGAGGGATATAGTACAAAAGCGATTTGCAGTATACTTGAAGATCAAAATGTGTTAAATCCTAGTTTATACAAGAAAAAGCAAGGGTTCTTATATCAAAATGTTAAATCAGAAGAATTTGGAATGAGATATAATTTGTGGAGTGAAACAACGATCAAAAGAATATTAACGAATGAAGTTTATTTGGGAAAATTGATACAAGGTACTTGCAAAAAGGTTAGCTATAAAGATAAAAAAGTGGTCTCAACCCCTAAAGAACAGTGGTATATTACAGAAAATCATCATGTTCCAATAATCAACGAGGATATTTTTTATAAAGTAGCGGAATTGCGTTCAAAAAGAAGGGTTGGTAAAGAGAACCAATGTGGGGAGAAAAAGGTGCATATTTTTGCAGGTAAACTTCGTTGCTCTATCTGCGGGCATACAATGATTAAATCGGGTGGCGTAAGGGGAGATAAAACGGACGCATACTTAAGATGTCAGTTAGCCAATAAATCAAGAAAAAAAGAATGTACGAGTCACAGCATACGTTTTTCAGCGATTGAAGAAAATGTTCTGAAAAGAATCCAGGAAATTGTAAATGATGTGCTATCAAATAAAAATTATATGTCTGAACTTGGAAAAATACTTCAGGATAATGACTTTGAAAATCATGAACAAGAAAAGAGAAAAACCATGAAACAAATTACTTGTAGAAAAGACGAGATAGCAAAATCAATGAAAACGTTGTACTCAGACAGATTAAATAATGTTATTTCATATGATATGTTTTGCCAATTAAAAGATGCGTTTGATAATGAATTAACGAAATTGAATGCTCAAATAAATGAAATAACAGAAGAATTGAATATTTTTGAAATACCAAAAAAATCTCAAGAAAATATATCTGAAATTGTAAAACGACATGCAGACTATACAAAATTAACGCATACCATTGTGAATGATTTTATTGACTATATTGAAATTGGGGAAAAGGATAAAAATACAAAGCAACAAGAAATTGTTATCCATTGGAATTTTTAGTAGTTTGTGTTTCAGACCATAATCCCATGTTTGCGGCATCCTTGCAGGAAGTGGGGCAGCGTCCAAGGGAAGATACAGGGGAATTGCTCCAGAATGTATTCTCATATGCGGCAAGGTATTGGATAAAAAGGGGGGCGGAAATCTAAAAAGCCTTGTAAATGGAATTGAGTGGATGGCAGGTATGGCAAAGAAATATCCCATAAAGATTCTCAATATTTCTATAGAAATGGAGTCGGAGGAAAATGTGGATAAGAAGGAGTGGAAACAGTTCAAAGAATACATACAATATTTGTGGGATATGAACATACTTATTGTGGCGGCAGCAGGGAATAAAGGGCCAGACCCTATGACACTTTCACCAATTGGTGAATGCAGCAGATGCGTATGCGTAGGCTGCAATGATGGAAATTATACAGGTAACGGCAAACGTATGTGCAGTGAATATTCTAGCAGGGGCCCTGGAAAGGACTTGTCAGGAATCACCATGATGAATCCTTTGAAAAAGCCAGATATTGTTGCACCAGGCACAGATATCGTATCCTGCAATTATAGATATGGTATTGCACCATATATTGCAAAGAGCGGCACTTCTATGTCTGCGCCGATTGTGAGTGGTGCATGTGTTCTTTGTCTGCAAAAATATCCGTACCTTTCCAATAAAGAACTTCGAAGATTGCTGCTCAATTCTGCGGTTGATCTGGGACAGAGTTGGAGTGTGCAGGGAGCGGGGCTGCTTCAGGTTGATCGGCTTCTTGCACAAAATATACTGTAGTAGATAGAGGGGCTGTAACAGTTTAACCCAGAACTGTTACAAGGTTTTTTTGATATTACACAAATGTAATTGACAGGAACTTAATCCCATACTATACTGATAATGTGGGAACTGTAGGTTTTATTTCGGAGGAAAATATATGAAGTGTCCATTTTGCAGTCATGAAAATACCAGAGTGATTGATTCAAGACCTGCTGAGGAAAACAATTCCATCCGCAGGAGACGTGTATGTGATGTTTGCAGCAGGCGCTTCACTACATACGAAAAAGTAGAGACAATTCCTTTGATTGTTATAAAAAAGGATGACAACAGAGAAGCGTATGACCGTTCTAAAATAGAGGTTGGAGTGCTGCGGGCTTGTCACAAGCGTCCAGTTAGTGCAGATAATGTCAATGCATTGGTAGACGAAGTAGAAACAGATATTTTTAATCGTGAAGAAAAGGAAATTAACAGCCGCGTGATTGGTGAGTTAGTGATGAACAAACTTAAGGATTTGGATGCGGTCGCTTATGTCAGGTTTGCCTCGGTATATCGGGAATTTAAGGACATTAACACATTTATGGATGAACTGAAAAAAGTGTTGGATAAATAACAATTTATTGACCAGATCACAAAAATTGAGCGCATGACGCTCAATTTTTTGTATTTTTTTGCATACTCATAAAAAATCTATTGCATTTTTTGCATAATTTGTATACAATTTAGCAAGACAAAGGAATAATATGGTTAAATGGCATCATAAAAGTATTATTCCTTCGAAGATGGCACGCTGTACAGCGGCGATACTTCAAGTCATAGGTATTCTTATCAGAATACCGGGAACAACTAAATATAGATTAGAATAAAGGAGTAAAAGACATGACGAAGAGAGCACAAAAATTTGTAAAGGTTCTTTTTGCAAGTATGTTGCTTACACTGACTGTTGCACTGGGAGGATGCTCAGGTGACAAGGAAGCTGAAGACTCTACACAGATTGCAGATACGGCTGCCACAGAACGCAGTGAAGCAGATGCTGAAACACAATTTTCATCAGAAACAACAGACAAGACAACGGATGATGCAGCATCACATATCACAGTAGGCATTCCACAAGATTTGGATAGTCTGGTACCAAGCCTGTCACAGGGCGCGGGCACACAAGAAATACTGTTCAATATCTATGAGGGATTGTATAAGCCGGACAGTGAAGGCAATCTGATTCCCGCTGTAGCAAGTGATTATACCATGTCAGAAGATGGACTTGTATATACGTTTACATTGAGAGACGGCATTCAATTCCACAATGGCAATCCTGTTACCGTAGCGGATGTTAAGTATTCGATTGAAACCTGCGCCGGTCTTAATGGGGGAGAACCTATTGTATCGGCGTTTTCTAATGTTGAAAAGGTAGAGACGCCCGATGAACGTACAATTGTTATCACGCTGAAAGAATCAAGCAACACATTTATGGCTATTGTATCCTCTATTGAAGCGGTGATCGTCCCTGCTGATGAACCAGATCTCCAGAACAATCCGATTGGTACAGGTCCTTATAAATTTGTATCGCGTTCTTTGCAGGAGAATGTTGAACTTGAGCGCTTTGATGGATATTGGGGAGAACCAGCGCACATTAAAAATGTGACTGTGAAGGTCATTGCAGATACAGATTCAATTGTGATGAATTTGCAGGGCGGCGCAATTGACATGATGGCAAGGATTTCTGCAACACAGGCAGCAGAGCTGGGAGATGAGTTTGAGATTGTAGAAGGAACTATGAATCTGGTGCAGGCTGTGTACCTGAATAATGCAGTTGAGCCATTTAACAATGAAAAAGTACGTCAGGCACTTTGCTATACAGTGAATAAACAGGAAATTCTTGATTTTGTTTCTGGGGGAAAAGGAACACCAGTAGGCAGCAGTATGTTTCCTGCATTTGAAAAATATTATGTGGAAGAGTTGAGCGACCTTTATACGCCGGATTTGGAAAAAGCCAAGGCACTTTTGGCAGAGGCAGGATATTCAGATGGTTTTAGCTTCACCATGAAGGTGCCGTCAAACTATCGGCAGCATGTGGATACAGCGCAGGTAGTGGCAGAACAGCTCAAACAGATTGGGGTAACAGCAAATATTGAGCTGATCGAATGGGAAACATGGTTAGATGATGTTTATCATGGGCGTAATTTTGAGGCAACGCTCGTTGGGGTAGATGCATCTACACTGACAGCAGGCGCAATGCTGAGTCGGTTCCAATCGGATGCGCACAATAACTTTATCAACTATAATAATGCAGAGTTTGATGCTGCTTATAAGGATGCACTTGCAGCAGAAGCGATAATGGATGATGATTCGGCTACAGAAAGTTACAAAAAGTGTGAGACAATCCTTGCTGAGACTGCGGCAAATGTTTATATCCAAGATATGTGTGAATTGGTAGCTATCAGAAAAGGCTATGCAGGATATGAATTTTATCCACTTTATCTTCAGGATTTTTCAAAACTTTATGTCACAGAATAACCAGATAGACTTGCAGTAAAATATGCAAGAATGTGATAAACATAGAGAAGGAGACGAGAATATGAAATATATAGGTAAAAAGCTGTCAACAACGCTGATAACGCTTCTTTGTATTTCGTTTCTCGTCTATCTTGCTTTTGATGTGATTCCAGGGGATGCAGCGCTTGCGGCGCTTGGCACGGACGCTACACCAGAGAGTTTGGAAGCTTTGCGGGAACAGCTTGGATTAAACAGGCCCTTTTTGCAGAGATATGTTGCATGGCTGTTTGATTTTATAAGAGGCGATTTCGGCATGTCTTATAAATATCAAATGCCTGTAGCGGAAATGATTGGGTCAAAGCTGCCTATTACTATAATTATGGCATTGATATCTTTTTTTATAATGATAGCGATATCACTTCCTGTTGGTATTTATACCGCAAAGCATAGCGGAAAATTGACAGACCGTTTGATTATGGCGGTAAATCAGGTCATGATGTCTGTACCACATTTCTTTATGGGGATTATGATTACGTATCTGTTTGGACTGATTCTCAAACTTTTTACACCTGGCGGGTTTGTGTCCTATGAGACAGATTTTGGCGGTTTTCTCGCATATATTATATTTCCTTGTATTGCTATTGCAATACCAAAGATTGCAATGTCTGTGAAAATGCTTCGAAGTTCCTGCATTGAGGAAGCAAAAAAGGACTATGTTAGAACTGCATACAGCAAAGGGAATAATACAGACAAGGTTCTATATAGGCATGTTCTGCGCAATGCAATGATACCAGTGATTACGATGTGGGGGATGACTTTGGCAGATATGCTGGTGGGAAGCATTGTGATAGAACAGGTATTTAATATACCAGGAATAGGGCGCATACTTTTGACTTCTATTTCATATAGAGACTATCCTGTAGTAGAAACAATTATTGTACTGATTGCTTTTGTTGTCATCGTGACAAACTTTTTTGTGGATGTGATATATCAGTTAATTGACCCTCGTATCAGTGTTTAAAGCGAGGCGGCGTTCGGCTTCACACAGGAAAAACGCAAAGGCGGCATGGTGGATTAAAATGAAAAATAAAAAGAAATATTCTTTGAATTTCGTCATTGGTGCAGTGATAACAGGAGCAATGATTCTGCTGATAATCATAGGTTTTTTGTATACACCGTATGATATTTCAAAGATGGATGGTACAGCGAAATTTGCCGCGCCTTCCCTGAAACATTTAATGGGGTGCGATAACTTTGGAAGAGATATATTTTCAAGGGTGCTTAAGGGCATGGGAAATACATTTGTAATTGCAGTCTGTACGGTGTCAATCGGTATTGTGAGCGGGGTTATTGTCGGCGCTTTCACGGGGTATTTTGGCGGATGGCTGGACGAGGTACTGATGCGCATCAATGATGTGCTATTTGCATTTCCAAGTATTCTTTTGGCGCTTGTTTTTGTCAGCATTTTTGGCACGGGAAAGTATAATGTTGTTGCCGCGCTTGGCATCGCTTTTATACCAAGTTTTGCACGTATTGTCAGAGGAGAATTCATAAAGTACAGAGAAATGGATTACGTCAAAAGTGCGAGACTTGCAGGAGTTCCCTGGTACCGCATTATATTTGTGCATATTTTGCCAAATACGATGCCAGTTTTGCTGTCTTCTATCATGATAGGATTTAATAATGCGGTTCTTGCTGAGGCAGGTATGAGTTATCTTGGAATAGGGGTGCAGCCGCCAGACGCGAGTCTTGGAAGTATGTTGTCGGAGTCGCAGTCATATCTTTTTTCTGCACCATGGTATGCCGCGTTTCCAGGGCTTATGATTATTTTGCTGGTGCTTGGATTTTCTCTGATGGCAGATGGAAAATCGCAAGTAAGAAAATAAAATAAGAAACAAAAGGATGTGTGTATCCATGCTGTTAGAGGTAAGAAAACTAAACATAGAATTTTATGATCATGATGTGCCGGAGCGTGTAGTAAAGGATCTTGATATGACACTTGACAGTGGCTGTATACTTGGAATTGTCGGGGAATCGGGGTCTGGCAAGTCTATGACGGCAATGGCGATAGCGGGGCTTCTGCGGCGGCATGATATGAAAATAGAAGGTGAGATATGGTTTGAGGGCAAAGGGCTTCTACATGCAAAGCGGGATGCACTCAGACAGTATCAGGGGAACGATATCAGCATTGTTTTTCAGGAACCGATGACTTCACTGAATCCGGTGAAGCGCATTGGCTGGCAGGTTGAGGAAAGCCTTCGGATTCATAAACCAGATATGGACAAGCAGGAGCGCTACAGACGTGCGATAAAAGTGCTTTCAGATGTTGAACTTGAAAATCCAGAGCTTGTTTACAAAAAATATCCCCATGAACTTTCTGGCGGTATGCGTCAGCGTGTAATGATTGCATCCGCAATGATTTGTGAACCCAAACTTTTAATTGCAGACGAACCGACAACTGCTTTAGACGTAACAATACAACTGCAGATTGTGAAGCTTCTGCAACGATTGAACAAAGAAAAGAATACAGCAATTTTGTTTATTTCGCATGATTTGAGTCTGGTGAAGCGTTTATGTGACAGAATCATTGTGATGCACAATGGCAGCATGGTGGAAAATGGCAGAACAGAGGATATTTTTCGAAATCCCCAAAAAGAGTATACAAGGGAGCTAATCAATGCGATTCCAAGATTGGAAAAGTTAAAGGATAGCTGAAAAAGGGAATTATAAATCTGTTTTTCATGGATTATTTTTTAGGTGACATGAGGGATTTTTATGGAAAATATACTAGAAGTCCGTAATTTGAATGTGTATTATAAAAATAAAGAACGTTTGGTAAATAAGCTAAATGGAGATTCCAAGGAAAGATTGCAGCATGTTTTGAAAGATGTGAGCTTTTGTATGAAAAAGGGAGAAGTTCTTGGACTTGTGGGAGAGAGCGGCTGCGGCAAGACTTCTTTGGCAAAGGCGATTCTTGGTATGCAGAAGCAGTATGATGGGGAAATCCGTCTTGACTGCCCCAACCCACAAATGGTATTTCAGGACCCTTATTCTTCTTTGAATCCATCAAAAAAAATTGGCTGGATTTTAGAAGAACCACTTCGTATGAAAAAGAAAAATGACCGGCTTTCAAAAGAAAAAAGAGTCGAACGCATTGATAAGATGTTGGAGAGAGTAGGGTTGGATAAGAAGCTAAAAGAACATTATCCTACAGAACTTTCAGGCGGTCAGAGACAACGCGTTGCAATTGCGTCGGCACTTTTGTGTGACACAAATTTTCTGATTGCTGACGAGCCGGTATCTGCACTTGATGTAACCATTCAAGCGCAGATTATAAGGCTGCTTTTGAAGCTCCACAGGGAACTTGGAATATCGATTCTTTTTATTTCGCATGATTTGAGAGTGGTATATCAAATGTGTGACAGAGTGATTATCATGAAAAGTGGAGTAATACTTGAGCAGGGGGCAGTGGAATCGGTTTATCAAAATCCGACGAACGATTATACAAAACTGCTGCTTGAAGCTGCCAATATATCAGAATAAGAAATCGTTGTGTTTGTAAGTATGGCTAAACGGTTTGTCAAAAAGCAGGAGGTTTTTCACAAAATGTTTCAATGTTTTTATCCCAATCAATATTTGAATTCCACATATGAGATTGATTTTGAAAAAATGTATGAAAAAGGTTTCAGAGGCATTATTTTTGACATTGACAATACACTTGTGCCGCATGGACTTCCAGCGGACGAGCGAGCTGTTGCGCTGTTTAAAAGGCTAAAAAAAATTGGTTATAAAGTGATAATGATTTCCAATAATAAGGAGCCGCGTGTCAAGATGTTTTGTGATGCAGTGGATGCCCCCTATATCTACAAAGCAGGAAAACCAAACCCGAATTCGTATAGGACAGCAATGAGCAAAATAGGCACAAATAGCAAAAATACGCTGTTTGTTGGAGATCAGATCTTTACAGATGTATGGGGAGCTAATCAGGCAGGAATTTACTCTATTCTTGTAAAGCCAATTCATCCTAAGGAAGAAATTCAGATTGTTCTCAAAAGATATCTCGAAAAAATTGTACTGATCTGTTATCAAAGACAACAAAAGAAAAATGGAGGGAATGCCTGATGGAGATTAACGGAAAGACAAAGGTTTATGGAATTATAGGAAATCCAGTAGAGCATACACGTTCACCGCTCATTCATCATACGCTTGCGCAGGCGCTTGGCATTGATATGGTATATGTGCCATTTCATGTGAAAGAGGGACAACTGGAAGCTGCTATAAAAGGGGCATATGGGTTAAATATTTGTGGAATGAATGTCACCGTTCCGTACAAAAATGCAGTGATTCCTTTTTTGGCAGATATTGATACGCGTGCTGAAACAATGGGGTCTGTGAATACGCTTGTGCGTGACAAGAATGGCTATGTAGGATATAATACTGACATGTCTGGACTTTGGAATGCGATGAAGAGTGATGGTGTGTCCATAGAAAATGAAGAAGTTATCATACTTGGTGCAGGTGGGGTCGGACGCGCAGTTACATATATGTGTGCATACAGTGCAAAAAAGGTGTATTTGCTCAATCGCAGCGCTGAAAAGGCAGCTGATGTGGCAGCAGAAGTCAATCACAGGCTGAAAAAAGACTGTGTGACCGCCATGGCGCTTTCTGATTATAAAAAGCTGTTGACGGGAGCAGAAAACAGATATGTTGTGATGCAGTGCACAAGTGTTGGCCTTGCCCCCAATGTAGAGGACGCGCCGATAGAGGATGGAGATTTTTATCTTTATGTGAAATATGGGTATGATCTGATTTATACGCCTTGGGAGACGAAATTTATGCAGCTTGTAAAGAATAGTGGCGGTATGGCATACAATGGGCTAAAAATGCTGTTATATCAGGGAATTGATGCGTTTGAATTGTGGACAGGATGTAAAGTGTCTAAGGAAATCTCAGAGAACGTTTATCAGAAGCTGCGGGAAAGGACAGGGAACTAACACTTTGGAAAATCTTGTTTTGATAGGATATATGGGAAGCGGTAAAACAACCGTTGGAAAAACATTAGCCAAACTGATGCAATTTTCATTTGTGGATACAGACGAAATGATTGAGAAGCAGCAAAACAAAACCATACGGGAAATATTTGCGGCGGACGGCGAACAGGCATTTAGAGATTTGGAAACAGATCTGTTAAAACAGCTTGTGGCAGAAAAAAGAAAGCATCTTGTTCTTTCAACAGGAGGTGGTATGCCGCTTCGGGCAGAAAACCAAAAGCTGTTGTCAAAACTGGGGCTGGTGGTTTACTTGAAAGCAGAACCAGAAACGATTTATCACAGAGTAAAGAATGATACCAAAAGGCCGCTTTTGCAGTGTGAGAATCCATTTGCTGCAATAAAAGAAATGATTGATGTGCGAAATCCTGTCTATGAGGAGGCTGCTGCACAGATTGTTCAAGTGAATGCATGTCACCAGGTGGAGATTGCAGAGCAAATAAAACGGCAGTATCTGCAATATAGTAACAGTTCAGCCAGGCAATTGAATGTATAAACCAACAACTTATGAATGGGCGTGGATGATTCATAAACTACATTCATCAAGAAAGGAACTTATGGAATGAAATTATTGGTGATAAATGGCCCGAATCTAAATTTTTTGGGAATCCGGGAAAAGGGAATTTATGGGACACAAGATTATAATGCGCTGTTGGATATGATACAAAAGAAAGCGCAAGCGTCTGGTTGTGAAATTATTTGTTTTCAGTCCAATCATGAAGGGGCTATTATAGACAGAATTCAGGAAGCTTATTTTGACGGAACAGAAGGAATCATAATCAATCCTGGAGCATATACACATTATTCATATGCAATACGTGACGCTCTTGCAAGCATTGTGGTGCCCAAGGTGGAAATTCACATATCGGATATTACACAAAGAGAGGAGTTCCGCCGTATATCTGTTACAAAAGAAGTATGTGACTATCAGATTTACGGACAGGGGTTAAATGGATATTTGATGGCAATTGATTATATTTTGTCATTCTGTCGCTGAAATGTCAAAAATAGTAGTTGAAATGTTGTTGATTTTGTTATAAAATGGTTAACGGATTGTAAATGCGAAAAGTGAATATTAGGAGGAATAGTTTATGATATCAGCAGGAGATTTCAGGAATGGTATTACGATAGAGTATGAAAACAGCATCTATCAGATTATTGAATTTCAGCATGTAAAGCCTGGTAAAGGTGCAGCTTTCGTCAGAACAAAGCTCAAGAATATTATCAGCGGCGGCGTTGTGGAAAAAACATTCAGACCTACAGAAAAATGTCCCCAGGCACGTATTGATAGAAAAGAAATGCAGTATTTGTATGAGGACGGCGACTTATATTATTTTATGGATACAGAAAACTATGAACAGATTGGACTGAATGCGGACAAGGTAGGCGATGCGCTCAAGTTTGTCAAAGAAAATGAGATGGTCAAGGTTTGTTCGCACAATGGCAACGTATTCGCAATAGAGCCGCCATTATTTGTAGAGCTTACAATTACTGATACAGAGCCGGGATTCAAAGGTGATACTGCAACAGGTGCTACAAAACCTGCAAAGGTGGAGACAGGTGCAACAGTATATGTTCCTCTATTCGTAGATCAGAATGATGTAATCAAGATTGATACAAGAACAGGCGAATACCTTTCAAGAGTTTAAGATTTAGATATCAATCATACAGCTAATAAGACAATGAGAATTGGGTTTTATGTTGAATAAAACAGTTCTCATTGTCTTTTTGTGTATATGGGTTTGGAATCGATTCTGCTTATTTTCGCAAAAAGATGATAAAAAGTTACCATATGAAGAAAAGGAGTAAAAATAATTAATGGAATTTATCAACTTTACATCAATTGTCAGAGAAGAAGTAGAAAAAAGAACAGGAGAAAATTATAAGGTCAGAATTAATGATGTCAGGAAAAATAATGGAGTGATACTAAGAGGTCTGACAGTGACGCAGGATGACAGTAATATTTCACCAACAATTTATCTGAATGATTATTATGAAGATTATACAAATGGAAAAGCGACTTTGGTAAATGTAGTCAATGATGTGCTGGATACATACAATAGAAACAGAGTAAACCGAAGCGTGGATATGAAGTATTTTTTGAACTTTGAATGTGTGAAGGAGAAAGTTGTCTATAAATTGATTAATGCTGAAAAAAATAAGGAATTATTGGAAGATATTCCATATGTGAAATTTTTGGACTTAGCAATTGTATTTCAGTGTTTGATATCAAAAGAGGATCTAGGAACCGATACAGGAACAGCAACGATATTAATACATCATGCACATTTAAAGCTCTGGGATATTACAATTGACGAGTTATACAAGGTGGCAAAAGAAAATACACAAAAGCTCCAAAAATATGAAATCAAAAATATGCATGATGTGATTTGCGAACTGACGGAAGCGGAAAATTCAGAGGACTGTGATGATATGGCAGAATTTGAGAGCAGCATTTCAATGTACGTGCTCAGCAATAAAAGCAGGGTAGAGGGAGCGGCATGTATCTTATATCCTGAACTAATAAAAGATTTTTCAAACGTGATTGGCAGCAGTCTGTATATTATTCCTTCTTCCATTCATGAGGTATTGCTTTTGCCATCAGATAATCTGGACGAGTGTGACGCTATTAAGGGAATGATCAAAGAGATAAATGATTCACAGGTAAAAATAGAGGAGGTACTTTCTTATTCTTTATATTTTTATGATAAGCAGAAAAGAAAGATTATCAGAGTCTGAGCAGCAGGCAGCGCGATAAAAAAGAGAAATTCTCCAAAGGTTTTGAATAAAAAAATATAATCTGGAAAGAATTATTTTTTGAGAAATAGAATAGAGAAATTCGTTATGGTACACTTTGTTCTAGTAATAGAAATTCCTATATTTTTTCAAAAATTACTTGATAAATTATTGACAATTATTGGCATTCTGTTTATCATTTATACATACGGTATGCAAGTTTATTCTTTCCTATTTAAAGAGTACTTTATACCGAACATGAGATTAATAATCAGAAAAGGAGAATATGAGTAATGAAAAAGTGGGTGTATTTATTCACAGAAGGCAATGCAGACATGCGTGAACTTCTTGGTGGTAAGGGTGCTAATCTCTCTGAAATGACAGGTTTAGGTCTTCCTGTTCCACAGGGCTTTACGATCACAACAGAGGCTTGTACACAGTACTATGAGGATGGAAGAGAAATCAATGAAGAAATTCAGGGACAAATTAATGAATATATTGTAAAAATGGAGGAAGTTACCGGAAAGAAATTCGGTGATAAGGAGAATCCATTGTTAGTGTCTGTTCGTTCTGGTGCAAGAGCATCGATGCCTGGTATGATGGATACGATTTTGAATCTTGGTCTGAATGAAACAGTAGTAAATGTTATTGCGGAGAAGTCAGGAAATCCTCGTTGGGCATGGGACTGCTACAGAAGATTTATTCAGATGTATTCCGACGTAGTTATGGAAGTAGGCAAAAAGTATTTTGAAGAATTGATCGATAAAATGAAGTCTGAAAGAGGCGTGACACAGGATGTTGAGCTTACGGCAGATGATTTAAAGGAACTTGCTACTCAGTTTAAGGCAGAATACAAAGGTAAGATTGGCAGTGATTTCCCAGATGATCCAAAGGAACAGTTAATGGGTGCAATCAAGGCTGTTTTCCGTTCATGGGACAACCCTCGTGCAAATGTATACCGTCGTGATAATGATATTCCTTATTCCTGGGGAACTGCTGTCAATGTACAGTCTATGGCATTTGGCAACATGGGTGATGATTGCGGTACAGGTGTTGCATTTACACGTGATCCAGCTACAGGCGCTAAGGGTTTGTTTGGAGAGTTTTTGACAAATGCACAGGGTGAAGATGTTGTTGCTGGTGTTCGTACACCAATGAAGATCGCTGAGATGGAGCAGAAGTTCCCAGAAGCATTCGCACAGTTCCAGGATGTTTGTAAGACGCTTGAAAACCATTACAGAGATATGCAGGATATGGAATTTACAGTTGAGCATGGAAAATTATATATGCTTCAGACAAGAAACGGCAAGAGAACAGCACAGGCTGCTCTTAAGATTGCATGTGACCTTGTTGACGAGGGTATGAGAACAGAAAAAGAAGCAGTTGCTATGATTGATCCTCGTAACCTTGATACGCTGTTGCATCCTCAGTTTGACGCAAAGGCATTAAAGGCTGCTACACCAGCAGGAAAGGGTCTTGGCGCTTCACCAGGTGCTGCGTGTGGTAAGGTTGTATTTACAGCAGAGGACGCTGAAGAATGGCATGAAAGAGGAGAGAAGGTTGTACTTGTACGTCTTGAAACATCACCTGAAGATATTACAGGTATGAAAGCTGCTCAGGGTATCTTGACAGTACGTGGCGGTATGACATCTCATGCAGCAGTTGTTGCTCGTGGAATGGGTACATGCTGTGTATCTGGCTGCGGCGATATTGCTATGGACGAAGAGAATAAGAAATTTACACTGGCTGGCAAAGAGTATCATGAAGGAGATTATATCTCTATTGATGGTACAACAGGAAACATCTATGATGGACAGATTCCTACCGTAGATGCTACAATTGCCGGCGAGTTTGGCAGAGTTATGGAATGGGCTGACAAATATAGAACATTGAAAGTTAGAACAAATGCAGATACACCAACAGACGCAAAGAAAGCTAGAGAGCTTGGTGCAGAAGGTATCGGTCTTTGCCGTACAGAGCATATGTTCTTCCAGGAAGACAGAATCGAAGCATTCCGTGAAATGATTTGTGCAGATACTCTTGAGGAAAGAGAAGCAGCACTTGAGAAGATTCTTCCATATCAGCAGGAAGACTTTGAAGGCTTATATGAGGCACTTGAGGGGAACCCAGTTACAATCAGATTCCTTGATCCACCTCTTCATGAGTTTGTTCCTACTGAGGAAGCAGATATCAAAAAACTGGCTGATGCACAGGGCAAGTCTGTAGAAACAATTAAGAGCATTATTTCTTCTCTGCATGAATTTAACCCAATGATGGGACATAGAGGATGCCGTCTGGCTATCACTTATCCTGAAATTGCAAAAATGCAGACAAAGGCAGTTATCCGTGCGGCTATCAATGTACAGAAGAAACACGCTGACTGGACCGTAAAACCTGAAATCATGATTCCTCTTGTATGTGACGTAAAAGAGCTTAAGGTTGTAAGAAAGGTTGTAGTTGAAACAGCAGATGCTGAAATCGCTGCTTCAGGAATTCAGTTAGTATACGAAGTAGGTACAATGATTGAGATTCCAAGAGCTGCCCTCACAGCAGATGAAATTGCTAAGGAAGCTGACTTCTTCTGCTTCGGTACAAACGATTTGACACAGATGACCTTTGGATTCTCAAGAGATGACGCTGGCAAGTTCTTGAATTCATATTATGATGCAAAGATTCTTGAGAGTGATCCGTTTGCAAAGCTTGACCAGATTGGTGTAGGCAAATTGATGGAAACAGCAATTAAGCTTGGAAAACCTGTCAATGACAAGCTTCATATAGGTATCTGCGGCGAGCATGGCGGAGACCCTGCATCTGTAGAGTTCTGTCATAAGATTGGATTGGATTATGTGTCCTGCTCACCGTTTAGAGTACCAATCGCAAGATTGGCAGCTGCACAGGCAGCGATTGCCAATGTAGGAAAATAGAGGAACGCAAATATTTTTACTTCACAACGCTTGTTATTACGAGGAAAGATGTGCAGGAGTACATGAAACACCATTCCGAGTATACAAAGGCGAACCGATTTAAAGATATTATTTGCAAAATCTATATATAATTATCGAAAGGGAGGCTTTGGCTTCCCTTTCGTGTATCTGAAAAAGATACATTCTCTTGATTAGGACTAAATCCTAAAAGCTATGGCTTTAAAGGACTTAGTCCTTTTTATATGCAAAAAATAATTTAAGGAGGTTCACACATGAACAACACAGCGTTAAGAGCAGAGGCGCAGAGCGCCAACAACACACACATGGTTTTTACAAACGAGGAACATGAAAGATTCTATTATGAGAAACTGGAACAGGCGAGGTATCAGGACTGCTATCACAAGGCTTTGATCTACATTCTCGGTATTTCAGAGGATACGAGGAACCATTTCAGCCAGATTTATGATATTAAGTCCGGGTTCATCAAGCCGGAGTGCCTGCACCAGGGCTGGCAGACAAGCGGCAGTGTCCGGGTGGTAAGGCTTGCCTTTAACCTTTACACGGACGGAACGCCAAGTGTTGATGATTATAAGCGCAAGGACGAGCAGATAGGCGAGTGCAAACCCAATCCGCAGGATTGGGTTGAGTATATCCGTAAGCGATATTTTCTGCTGCGGCTATGCGATGTACTTCTGGCAGGGCATCAAGCTCCGTTACCCGGAATACTGCCAGAAACAGCGGTCTATTGAGGAGATCCTTGCAGAAATGGAGAGGAAACGTGCTGAAAATTCGACTGATGGGAACGAAGAATGATATTAAATGGTTCGAGAAGATTCTGCAAAGACAGCCCAAAGTGGCTGTGACGGAAGTTTCCGAGCTGTACCGGAACAAGGGTACAAACAGGTATTACCGGGCTTATGTGGAAGTGCAGAAAGCCAACATCAAAGAAAAATCTAACTAAACGGAGGAATAAAACCATGTGTAAAGTGATAGCGATAGCAAACCAGAAAGGCGGAGTCGGCAAGACCACCACAACGAGCAGCCTGGGGATCGGGCTTGCGAAACAGGGAAAGAAAGTTTTAGTGATTGATGCGGATTCGTTATGCCGAATTCGGCATAATGCATCTTATACCGAAAAAATAGTTATTCCGAAGTTTCTAAGCTTTCATAGAAAA
>CAJUKA010000018.1 GCA_910586585.1 uncultured Lachnospiraceae bacterium | reverse complement strand
TGTAGCATCGGCGTATTGTTATGCCTAAATCTGGCGCGGGTGTGAAAAGTAACAGTACAGATAATAACTAAAGAATCCTCAAATGAAAAATCTGATACTGTTGATAAAAATATGTACTGCTTTTCAAATTGTAAACAAACATCAGAGTGGAGTGCTTCAGTAAAACAATTTGTCGCAAGCAACATATACACATCACTGGATATGATTCAGACAGGTAAAAAAATACATTATATTTTCATAAAAAACGGGTGTACTGTGAAGGACATTCAATGTTTTTTAAATTTAGCGTGCCCGCAGTCCATTTACCGATGGATTAAGGGACAAACTCTACCTTCCATCGACAACTTATATAAAATGGCAGAAATATTCCAAATTCATATGGAAGATATGCTTGTCGCCAAGAATATTGACAGAGATATAAGCCTAATACAAATAGCAGAAAATCGTACCAATTATCCTTTATATTAACAGAATGGTGACAACGAAAATGTAAAATACATAAAGCAATCTTCATAAAATGCCCTGATAATATTTTAGTTATCAGGGCATTCACCCCTTTGTCTTACCTGCGAAAATATAATATAAAGTGTGTAACTTACACTCTTTATATTGTATTCTCTTATTTTGAAGAATAGAACATACTGCCAAAAAGGTTACTGTTGATGAATTCATCGCGGAAGCTATATGTACCGACCTTAAATTCAAGACTCTCACATTCCCTTATAGACAATATATTATTTCTTCCCTCACAATCTCCTCTGCCCTCTCCCTAATACAATTCATTCTCTGCACCCAACGCATCTGATTTCTTTCCTTTAACTGCTCCGTCACACCTTCCCTCTCTGCCATCTGCCCCACAAGCAAATCAAATCTTTCCTCTGCCTGTCCCTGTGTCATGAGCAGATGTTTCTTTAGTTCACCAGATAGTAACAAGCCTGAATAAATCCCTCTCTTGTACTCTTTCAGATAATATTTCCGCATCAGTCCAAATTTCCTTAACTCTCCTTCCGGCTCCGAATTGGGAATTAAGTTTGGTATTAAATAATCTCCACATTTTTCATAGGTTATGTTCATTGTCTGTTCCTCTCTTTCCATAAAAATCTACATTTCCTGCTGCCACCGCTTATTCTTTTCCGGCAATACCTGCGGATTTTTTCTCTGACGGTTGTGTTCCGTCGCATCCGCTTTTGCATCTTCCAGCTTTTGTTTCATCGTCTTTGGAGCAAGCGATTTTACAAATTCCACAAACGCCTCTCCAAGTCCCATTGATGCTACAAACCGTTTTAATTTTTTGACTTGCTCAGTAAGCACAGCTATCTTCTTCTCCAAATTTGATATCTTCTTCTCATACTTTTCCAAAAGATGATTTCTTGATACTGCCTTATTAAAAACATCCAGTATTTTATTCCAGTCGCTTTTCTTCACTTTGACATATTCCTCGCTACTGAAAAGATTAGCTACCGGAACGGCAGCGCTTTTCATATTTTTTGTTTCCGCCGCCACTTCCTTTGAAATCAATTGAAATGTATCTGCCCTTAAATCATGTTTGGCAAGAACCTCCTGCGCCGCTTTTTCTTTCGCCTCTGCTTCCTCAATCTGTTCCGTAAGCTCCTGTGCCTGCAAAACCAATTCATTGTTATGTACTTCCATTTCCTGCACCTGACCATGTAGGTCAGATGCCCGCTTCTGCAAACTTTCATTACACTGCTCCAAAGTTTCATTCTGCTTATCCAGCTTTTCCGCCTCTGCCTCAAGACACTCTACTTTCCGCATTACCGCTTTGTATTCCGGCAGAGTAAGATTATCGCGCTTATCTCCTTTGATTTCTACCTCTATTCCACGCTCCCGGCATAAATCCATTAAATAATCACGCTCTCTTGCCTCCCAGTCAATTACCTCATTGTCATACCTGCCTTTGCCCTTTTCAAATCCCATCTGTTGCAAAGCTTTGGAAATGCTGTTCCTTGTTTTCATGCCCTTTTTATATCCGTCTGCGACAGGGATATAGTCTATATGCAGATGCGGCGTTGCCTCGTCCAGATGCAGGACACAATTAAATAAATGTAAATTAGGGTTTCGTTCCTGAAAAGTTCTTGCATACTCGTCCAACAAATCAACTGCCTCTTTTGCCGCCTCTGTCAGATTTCCATCTTCATCCACAACAGGCGTATCGTACTTTGTGCCAAGCTGTACAATATTTTCATAAAACACATTCTCCCCGTTATCGGAATTTTCTATCTTTTTCACATAATTACTGATTTTTCTGTCATTGCGTTTCTGCCCTGCATTATATTCCCTGACAGCCTCCCCGAAGCATTTTTCATAAGCATCTGCTATGGATTCCCTGATATATGTTTTGTTCCAGCCTGTCCTTTCCGGACAGACATTATTTGCTATAAATTCCCTGTTGTTGTGCGCCAGACTGCCATCGCCTTTCGGGAAAGATATGGTTCTTCCCGCCATTTTCCGCCTCCCTTCCGTCTTAAATATTGCTCTAAATGCTTCGCATTTATCGCTGCTGTGCCAGTGAAAACAAATGCCGCCTTGCGTCGCTTGTTTTCACTTTGAGCACAACATTTTGTTACTTTTGACAAAAGTAACGCCTTATTACTTCTGACACATACGCATCAGAAGTAAGGCGCTCTCCGAGGGTTTCTGCCTGACGGCATCCATAGTCTGTCGAAAAGAACATTCGACAAACTACTCATTCCGGCAAAAAGCCGCCGTCATTCGCTTTGGGGGACAGTACCGAATTTATATATTCGGAACCGCCTATTCACCCATTGTAAAGGCAAACGCCATCATATCCTCGGATAATTCTACCTCATGCGTCTGCCTTAATTCATTACTGTCAGTCATTTCCGCTGCCTTAACCGCGCCTACTTGAAAATCTGAAGTATGTTCCTGAAAGCATTTTTCCATATGTTCTGTCAAAATTACCTGTAAACTCCGAAACTTAGCTTCCAGCATTCTCGCAAATATTTCTTCAAACTGTTCAAATTCGTGTTCTGACTGTTTTAATGAAAGAGTAAGTAATTCTTCCGGTTTATCTGCTCTTATTTCATTCTTGCTGTCAAGAACCGCAACAAACGCATCAGAAAGTATCTTCCCATAAGAACCGTCCTTTCGCGTCATTCCCTGTAAATATTCCCAAGTCCTGCGCTGGTTTTCATCTTCCATACAGAATTTTATATTACTGCATTTATAAGTTTTCCTCATGGCATTACCTCTGTCTGCGCTGTTTTTGTGCCGCAAAATACTCATACCCTTTTGCATTGGCACAAATATCAGTAATAAAAGTGACTTCCGCTTTACCTGCCAATTCTGTGTAATTCCGAAGCAGACATCCGCCTCCGCCAATCACATATAAATGCACCAATCCTTCTTTATAACCGTAATCAACCAAACGCATTCTAATATTTTCTGCATACTGTTTTGCTATACGCTCTACTTTTACAGCCGTAACATCTGTTCTTCCCTGTATACCATTCCAGAGAAGCGGTTCAATCAGCATTTCGGGAATATCTTCACCATTTTCTTTTGACAACTCTTTCTGTATCTCCTTCATGCAGATACCCACGCCAAATTTATCTGTCACAAGGCTCTTTTCCAATGGCTTGTTATCAATGATCTGCATCACGTTCATGGTTCCGTTTCCAATGTCTGCCAGCATATTCATCCCCCGCATTGCGCCCAAATTAACAATCGCGGCAAATCCCTGCGGGAACACCTCTGCACCGCACAGATGCACATGATATCTCTCCTTACGAAACTCAAAGTGTAACTCCTGCTCTTTCAACAGATAACGCTTAAAATCTGCCCCCTGACTTTTCATCCACGCAAGAGGAAGTCCCACCGCCAATGTTACATTCGCTTCATGAAGCCCTCTAAACATCAATTCCTCCGCCAATGCCGCAAGCGTCAAAATATGAAAATCCTCAGATTCCGTTTTGTTGCCCTGATACACTAAATGCGACTCTCCTATTACATAAAACTTATCCTTATATTTTACAAAATTCCTGCTTACAATCGGTTCTTCTTCCATACACTCCACACCCGTCTTAAATATCCTGTGCGCAGTCTTCATATTCCCATATCCATGATCCACTCCGATAATTATTTTTGTGCTGCTGTTAAATTTCTGCATATAAAATACCCTCCTTAAACTCTCTGTTTACCTGTCCGTTTACACGTTTTGTTTACAAATACTCTTTTAAAAATTTTCCGTTTACACTGTTTACAAATCCTCATAGCATTATATTTACTGACTTTTCCTGTAAACCGATTTGTTTACTTTCCTGTCAACAGAAGCTTGTAAACAGAATTTGTAAACAAAGCCTAAAAAACTTTTTCTTGTTCCGATACGACCTCACTCTTTTGTTTCCTCGAATGGAGTTGATACATTCTCCGGTAATTTTCGGAATCCATTGTTATCTGTCACTCTGCGCCAGCCTCTCTGCGTACCATATCCGGCAAACCTGTGAGATGAAACTTTCTCCCAGCCGACAATGCTATGGTTCATAACATTGTTAATCTCTTTCAGTTCCCAATCTTTTGGCGTATCGTACTCATGATGGAACGCTTCCTTATAAATCATAATGCTGCACACATAATCTTCTGGTAGCTCGTCCAGCCATAACTGGATAATTCCTACTTTTGCATCCTCCGGCATGAATTCCTTCTGCATTTCTTTCAGATATTCCTCTGTCCCCCTTGATAATTTCAACTCATGAAAACCATTCCGATATAATACCATCGCCTCCGCCCATGCCTGTCTGATATATTCCCTTGCTTCTTTCTCATTCGCAAGAATATGTTTCTCCACTCTTTCAGGGTGTACCAACACAGGCGCAAAACGGCGGTTTCCTGTCCTATCAAGCGGCAGAAAATCCATGCTGTTGGAAGTTCCCACAAACACACACTGTCTTGGTCTGTCCTCCGGGTGTGTTTCGTAGGGAATTTTATAAGTTTCTTTCTGCCTGCTGATGAATGACTTAATATCTTCAATGCTCTTGGCATTTACCGTTGCAATCATTTCCGACATTTCAATAATCCAATGCCCCTGCATCTTCCGATAAACATTATCATCATCCATACGTTTCAAATCATCTGTAAACCATTCATCATTTATAGCAAGAAAGCGGAAAAAAGTGGATTTACCAGCACCCTGCCCTCCCACAAGGCATACCATAATTTCAAACTTACATCCCGGCTCATACACCCTATGGATTGCCGCCAGCATCAGAATCCGCATGATTTCTTTTGTATAGCTGTCATTATCTGCTCCTAAGTAACGCGGCAGAAGCTTATCTATACGCTGTTCTCCGTCCCACTCCAATTTTTCCAAATAATCACGAATTGGGTGATACCTGTTTTCGCTTGACACAATGTTTAATGCCTTATTGATGATACGGTCATTTTTCAGTCCATAGTTCTTTTCCAAATACCATTGAATGTGATAAACATCTGTATCTGTCACACTGGAAGATGTCCGCTGCCATCCTAAATTACCAACAACATCAATCTTCCCTGATAATTCATTCTTGCGGATTGCGCCCTTTAGAACCGGATCACGATGGAACACTATCATACAGTTATTAATCGTCTGACAAATATATCCCTTATCACTTTTCGCCAAGTCAAAGCGCACATCTTCCACGCTGCTCATCTCGACATCCAGCACTTCCCCGACTTTCTCCCATGATTCGTTTTCCGCTGCTCCTGACTCTTTGGACAAGTTTCTCCACCTCCCTCCTGTTTTTGATAAATAATTCCTGCTTTTCTGCTGTTTCTCCCATACACAGAATATCCAGCCAGTAATTCATAATCGGCGCCGCATGAAGTATCTGCGCATAATCGTCTGAAAAAACAATATCCGGCGGTTTATTCCATAAGAAATTTTCTATCTTTTCTACTTCCAGCAAACAATCCCTTAATATATCAATACTTTGATTACACCACTTCTTAAAGCGCTCTTTGATATGTATAATTCGTTCTTTTTCCGCCTTTTCTTTTCTGATCCGCGCCTTCTCCTGCTCGTTGAACGCCGTTTTACCTCTTACTGATATTGGAAGTTGAAAATCCTCTATCAGTTTTAATGCCGCATCATACTGTGACAATCCAAACATACGTGAAGCATAATCAACTGCATCTCCACCAACACCACAGGCAAAGCAGTGATAATTTGTATCAATCTTCATGCTTGGGTGTTTATCATCATGAAATGGACAACAGGCTAAGCCATTCCTTTTAACCTGCAAACCATAATATTCTGCCACCTGCCTTGCTGTCAGATATTCCTTTACTTCACTAAAAATGGACAAAATAATAGCTCCTTCCTTTGATATTAGGCATCAAAAGCAATCCACAAAAATCTATGGAAATTACCTTTGCACCATTGTCGAAAGACCGAAGCTTTGCTATACTATATTTGCGAGATAGAGTATAGTAAAGCTTGACTTTCATTACTCGGAGATGCCCTTGTTACCAGCAGGGGCATTTTCCTTTTCCTCACTGTCATCTGCAATCAAATGATCCAATAAGGAAGCAACCCTTTTCTGTTCACTTGGATATAAATGACCATATGTATTGAGCGTAATCTTGATATCTTTATGTCCTAACCGTTCTTTTATAATCAACGGCTGGATACCTTGTTTTATGAGATACGCACAATGACTATGCCTAAGAGAATGTACATCAATTTTCTTCACTCCTGCCTTTTCAATATGTCTTTTCATTGTATGCTGCACTGCCTCTGCAACCACTGGAAACAGCCTTTCATTTTTTGGATACTGATACAGCCGCTTCCAATAAGACTGAATTTCATTCGCAAGAAATACAGGGATTTCTATTGTCCTCACAGAATTATCCGTCTTAGGTTCTGTAATAATATCTGTCCTGTTCATACGATAGTAAGTTTTTGTAATATGAATCTGACAATTTTCCAAATCAATGTCTTCCATAGAAAGTGCCAGCATTTCACCTTCACGCATACCTGTCCAGAATAAGAGTTGAAACATCAGATAAGAACGGCTCCCTTTTTCAAATGTCGCTATAAACCTCTGATATTCCTCATAAGTCCAAAACTCCAACCGCCTTACATCCGAACGCCCTATCTTCTTTACCTTTTTGCAGGGATTGTTCCATAAATTATAGATTTTCTGTGCATGAGTGAATAAAGCGGTTACTTGATTCTGCAACATTCTTTGATAACTTTCAGAAAAGTTTTTATTCCGGATTTCATTCTGCCATGCAATAATATCTGCCGGAGTAATCTCATTCATTTTCTTCTCTCCAAGATAAGGGATTACATGGGATTGTATCATGTACCTCTTGTTCCGCTGTGAACGCTCTTTTAACTCTCCACTCTTATCGTTAAAATAAACCTCCACAAACGAGGCAACTGACATATCCATGTCTGCATTTGCCACGCGCTTAAATTCACTCTCGTAATCCTGCGCTTCTTTCTTTGTCCTGAAACCTCTTTTATACTTTTTCTTCCGCTTCCCTGTCCAATCCTCATAATAGAATTGACAGTACCAGCTTCCACGCTCTGTGTCCTTATAAACCGGCATCTCAATATCCTCCATTCTTACTCCGAGTTTGGGCGTAAACACAACTCTCGCGTGTGAAAAATATATTTTTCACACTTTCTCCCTTCACGATACTGTTTCAATTTGTGTCCTGTTGTTATAAAACTTCGTTTCCCAAAAAGCTCTTGGAACTCTGCCAGAAATCACAATAAATCCAGCCTCTTTTAACTCCTGATTCAGTTCCTTAATAATTTTGTAGGCATATCCTTTGGAGATTCCTAATTCTTTTGAAATGTCCTCCGCATACATCATGTAATTGTTGTCTTTCACTATATTGCCTCCTTTCTTGATAATTCTGCAAGATATAATTGTTCGCTATTTATATCTTGCTTGCAGTTTTATCATACACGTTGTCCGAAATAATGTCAAGCTATTTTATTGATATTTTTGTATCTTTATGTTAAAATATTATTTGACGTAATCAAAAAGGAGGTTTTACATGAATCTATATTCTATTAATACAATAAAGCAAGAACTTTTGTTCTCTCCTCTTGTATATCGCATTAAAAAGTCAGATTATTCAGAATCGCTTATATTAACTTATAACGACATAGACAACAATCCACATCAGGAAGCATTAGGAACAAATCGCTCCATACTTTCTAATTGGCTGGAAATCCTTGATTATGATACGGAAACGAAAGAAAATCTTGACAAGACTTTCGACCTGCTCTTATCATCTATTGGTTTGTTTGGAATAAAACCTGATATGCAAAAGGACAAGCTTATTAATAAGATAGACAACTTTATTAAAGATTTTGACGATAAAGCATTCAGTGATGCCGCAAGCTCTGTTTTGGACATTTTAAAAGAGTGCTTTGATCCGCACCCTGTACTTGCTTATCTTTATCCATACTACTATGCGTTGCTCCATTCATTGTATCTTTACGCTGAAAAATCCTGTTCGTATGAAGAAACTGTATCACAGTTTTCAGCCAAAATAACAGTTCTCTTACAAGAACTGCTACATTTAAAATCTTCCTATGAACAGGCAAGAGAATATACCCAATCCGTATTTATTGAACCATATACCGACAATGCTTCCGTACCAAGCACTACCTCAGCGGAATTATATCATTCATACTGTAAAATACTGAATAAATCCAATTTCTATATGGACGCTTTTGATTTTCCAATTAATGAGGATTATCTAAAGAATATTTTTGATAATAATACCCCCGCATGGAGTTCTTACTTTGAATTATTTTCAAAAAAACTACTGGATACAGATACGCAGGATTATCATATCACATCGTTTGCACAATTCCTTCATATTGGACTGTCTATTATGATGTCCGACGAAATGGTAATCCGGAAATGCAAATTATGTAATGGATATTTTCAGACAAAGCACTCTTCCGATCAGATGTATTGCAGTCGTATTTATAAAAATACTTCTGCAACCTGCAGCGAAGTAGGTGTGAGAAAAACTTATAAAGAAAAACTATTCCAGCACCCAATCCATCAGGAGTTTACCAAATCCTACAACAAACTTTACGGACGCATCCGGCGTGGCAAAGTTCCTAATGATACTCCATTAATGGAACAGTTAAAGAAGCTGCATGATGAATATACCGAAAAATACGAGAACACACACAAGAAAGACCGAGAAGCGGTCTGGAAAGAATATATTCAGAAAAACAAAGAATTATTAGGATAATACACTCCCAAATATAGAATCATAATCCTAACATTTCAAAATTTCCAAATATTTTAGAAGCATTATAGAAGCACAAGCAACATACAATATAGCTTTCCATGTAAAAAGGCTTTCGGAGAAACCCCCGAAAGCCTTGATTTTACTGAATAAATTGTAATTACTCGATGATAGTAGCCACACGACCAGACCCAACAGTCCTGCCACCCTCACGGTTTTCTGTGGTGAGAATCAGGGTGATTTTGTGTAATTTTCAGGGCTTTTTCGGTGGTTTTTTCTTTGATATGCACCTTGTATCTGAGGTTTTTGGATTTTTTGTTATCATGGTGTTATCATAAAACTCTTTCTAAATTCATTTGTGCAGACGGTCTGCACAATTTATTTTTTCATATCAATCCTACTCCTAATCTCCTCCGGATCTGGTAAAGCACTTTTCAAATCCAGCGGAAGATCTGTACACAAATGATATTCGCTTACACCAATAGGTTTCGACATATCTCTTAACGCATATTCTGCAATGGTTCTATTCTCATCTCTACATAATATTAGTCCAACAGATGGATTATCGTCTGGAGATTTAACCAAATCGTCCAGAGCTGACAAATAGAAATTCATTTTCCCTGCTTGCTCCGGTTTAAAATCACCTATCTTTAAATCAATCGCCACATAACATCTAAGCTTTGTATTATAGAAAAGAAGATCAATATAAAAATCTTTTCCGCCAATCTCAAGATGATATTGCTGTCCCATAAAAGCAAAACCGGTTCCTAATTCCATCAATAGCGAAGTAACATTCCTTACCAACTCATTTTCTATATCTGTTTCCAACATATCCTCTGTATAATTGATAAAATCAAACATATATGGATCTTTCATAGTACTTATAACAATATCCTTTTGTTCAATAGGCAATCTGTTTTCAAAATTTGAAATCTTATTTGCCACAACTTGCCTCTCATACAACTGGCCCTTCACTTGGGATGCCAATTCATCTACCGACCATCCATGCTCTAAAGTTTTTTCCAAATACCATACATATTCTTCTTGGCTTGACACCTTACTCATCAACACTTGATGATGGCTCCAAGTAATCCTTGCCAATCCATACTTATCCACATCATCCTCAGCGAAAATCCGTGCAAACTTCTTCATATACTTTAAATTTCGAACAGAATACCCTTTTGCACCGGGATATTTCATCCTCATATCCTTAGATAAATTATCAACGAATTTATTACCCCATTCGGAGTTACGAATAATCACACTTCCAATGAACAAGTTTGTTTTCAGCACTTCACTATTCACACTAACGGATGCTCTATATTTAGCCTGATTCACATAATCATTTATTTCTTGTACTGCTTGCAAATACTCATTCGATGTTATAAGCATACTACCTTCCTTCCAAATTGTGCAGACCGTCTGCACAATTGTTAATAATATATTATCTCTTACTCGCTGATGTTTGTTCTTGAGAATCTATGATAAAAAGTTCCCTCGGATTTTCCCCATTATTCAGTCTTGATGCATGAAGTTCCTCTATCCTTTTATCTCGTCCAGGATTTCCAACTTTCACATACACAAATACCCTTTGTGTTGTTCCTTCTGCTTTGACATATTGCTCAATCTGTTCTTCATATCCATGAATATAGTCAGCATTTGAAGAGAGTTTTATCTCAACAACAGTCTTGTCGTTTCCTCTGCTCATCTTCAAATCAACCGGACCCGGACCTTCATTTGTCTCAAAAGTCATGTCTATGTTATTTTGGCTGCAATAATATTTCCCCGAAAGATGTAAAAATCTTTGTAACGACTTTTCCCCTTTACTTGTGGAAGCGGATAATACTTCATCCCATCCTCTATTATTTTCAACCCAGTCTTTAAATATCCAAAGCAATTCAAGTGTTGCATCCCAGCTACTTAACTTTTAATACTTATCTTCCGTCATACTACATCAGATTCTTTTATGACACTAACAGTAATAATATCTTTTACACCGCAGATGTTCCCCAACGTTCACAAACACTAAGTTCTTGAAGTACTTATTCCACACCCAATGCTTTAAACACTGCATCCTCAACACTGTTGTAAAAAATAAGATTAAAGCATCCAATCAGCTCTGCCGGTACACTTCCCAAATCAACAGCAGATGTTATTGGTAAAAGTACTTTCTTTGCCCCACTATCCAAGCATACTTGAAGCGTATTCGCAAGTTCTTCTACCTTCATAACAGTACCGCCAATACTGAAATCCCCAAGAACAACCGCACTGCTTACTACTGACTTTCCTAATGCAACAGAACAAATCGCAACTACAGAAGCAAGAGACAGGTTTTTTGTCATTCCAATACCATTCATATCCTGCACATCCATAATATAATCCTTAGTAGTAAGACTGATTGAACCACTAATTGATTTCGCATTTGCTTTCAGATAGCGATATGCCGTATCCACGGCTTCCTTCGCTTCTCTATCTGTACCCAATCCGGTCTTTTCAAACTTACCATTTCCAGCGGTCATCTGCATTTCCATCTTATAGACACCAAGCATACCAGATTTATTGTGACCAACTGTATATACGTGTCCCGGTTTACTCATGCCTTCAGGAATAAGTTTACTGCCTCCTTGCTCTGGTACTGGTACATATTCCTCTGAAAATGTCTCATTATCTATGTAGGCGAAATTGACATCATAAAACTCCATACCGCCAATTTTCTTTTGCTGTTCTTTTACTCTTCGCCTCATTTCAAGCGCAAAACGTAGGATTTCCTCAACGCTTTCCTTATCAAACTTTCCATCCGGATGAATGAGCTTAATCATACCGGATACCGTTTTCTTTACTGCAATTACATCTCGCTGATTCAAATTATTCCCCAGTCTGTAATAATGCGTGTAGGCATCTGCATATGAGATTTTTCTAAGTTCACGCATGATTTCCGAAAAATAATCTGTGATAAAACCGTAATCATTCGTAAAGAACTCCGGTCTGTACTTAGGTATTTCCCATCCCGGAGTATAGCAATGGATACGGTCTAAAAATGCCGTATCGTTTCCCATGCTCTCCGGGAAAGGCTCAAACAAGTGTGAAGTCTTTAATATTGCATCTACACTCTGATTGATATTGCCGACAAATACCATTGAAGCGTAAGCATTCTTTTCCTCTTTACCTCTGGCAAAAGAACCGGATGCCATATAGTCTTTCATAATCTGGACTCCATCCTGATCCTTGAACTTAATGCCCGCAACTTCATCAAAAGCAACGCAGTCCCACATTCCCACAAGACCGACCTGCTTTGTTCCCATGTTATAAAATAAATTTGCCACGGTTGTCTGACCGCCAGACACCAAAATACTGTTAGGACTGATTTCTTTGTAAATATGTGATTTGCCAGTCCCTCTCGGTCCTAACTCCACAAGATTGTAATTATTTTCTACAAGTGGAATAAGGCGTGCAAGATGCAGCCATTTCACACGCTTGTCAAATTGTGACGGCTCCATACCCACACTTCTAAGTACCACATCTATCCATTCATCATCCGTGAAATTTTCCCTTGCTTCTTTCACTTCATCAAAGTCAAGGCTTGGCATCTGAATCGGTGTGAGCTTATGAATCAAAAACGGAGAACGGTTTTTATCAGCCTCATCATAGTAATATTCCATCTGGACTATACACCAGATACCACCACATAATAGTCTTTCATAATCCCGGATATAGCTTTCTGCAATTGGAACTTGCTTTATCCCTAAATTTGAAAACTCAGCTTCGTAACTATCTTCCCTGATATTCAGATGTACAGATACACGGTCAATTACAGTATACGTTCCCTTTTCACGCAGCTTTGCAATAATTTTCTGTGCTTCATCCGGTCTGACATAATTCTCTGCCAGTATCCTTTTTACCGTTTCCACACCAGCCTCTATTTCATCCTCATCCAATGATGAACAATACATACCAAGCAAATATTCCAATACATATACCGGAACATTTGCTCCTTCTTTTATTCTTTTTGTAAGGTCTTTTCGCACTATCTTCCCGGCAAAGTTTCTCTGCAATTTTTCCAAAAGCTCCGTATCGCCTTCATATTGAAAATCGCTCATGCTGCCACCGCCTTTACTTAGGAACTGTTCAAAAATAACCTGCACATCTTGACTTGTCTATTTCTCCGATTGCACATATCAAAAAGCCTCGCCGTAGCCCGCTACGCCTACGTTTTTTGATATGTACCCTCGAAGAAATATCCTGCGCAATCTGCACATGTTATTTCTGAACAGTCCCTTAAAATCCAAAATCATTTGCAAACGCCACATCCATGATAACTTCGTGCCGGAACACTTCCACATCATTACTTTCATCATAAGCCACCAAATAGTACTTTTTGCTCTTGTCATATTTCTTGTTCTTAAATGTAAAACGCATACGGAACAATCTTTTCTGTACATCTCCCTCTCTCTTATCTGCCACATAAATGTTTTCATTGGAAATCTTTTCTATGGAAGAATTTCCATTATCCTCTGACAGAAAATAGAGCTTATATGTCGTTCCTTTTACCACATCACTGACTGGCTCTGACTGAATAAAATTAAGCGTAGTAATCAGATTTGTTATTTTCTGTATCAGGCTCACAAGCATAATTTGAACGGTACGTGTTTCCACCGCACCCTTGTCCATCTTAATGTCAATTACCGGGACTAACATTTCCTGTGGAGATGAACCGCCATGTACATAATTAAGTCCGGCATTGCCTTTTGCAGAAAATACGCTTGTACTGCAAGAGTAAGATATGATCTTATCGTCTTCATTGCCAAGCATATATCCCAATCCTATATTGAATACGCCATCATCTACTACCGGCTCCTTTGCAACAATATATCTGCGCTTTTTCAATTTGCCCGGCTCTTCTGCTGTACTTATCTTATCGCTCTGTTGTACCAGATTTCTCTTATAAATAAATCCGTGATCAGATGTCACGATAAATCGGTAGGTGTTTGCACTGTTTGATATTCTCTGTATAAGTTCTGAAAGCTCATCTACTGCTTTTGTACAAGCCCTAAATACTTCATCCTCTGTATTCTCCCCTGCATTATCAATCTGGTCGTGATAAATATAGACCACCTGCTGTGATGTAAAGATTTCTCTTAGCTCCATGCCTTTCAGGTTTCTTATGTCACTGTACTTTACACAACGGCTTTTGGGTACATAGGACTGCAATACTGCCTGTCTTGTTGATGTATCAACTGCATACTTCCCATCCACAAGCTCTTTAAAATCGTCAGTCAGTTCTAATGTCTTGTGTGGCAGTAATGCCTCCATACCAAGTCTTGTATAGGATGGAAGTACACTAAGCATTGGCTTAATAGATAAGGAATCCTTACATTTAGGGTTGTCCTGCATCCGCTTATATAACTCGCATCCAACCTCAAAGCGCATACCGTCTGAAATAATTACTACTGTACGCTCCTTATTAGAGTGCACATATTTACGAAAGAAATCTCTCTGTAACGGTATCACTGTAAGTGCATCCTGTTCCTTCAATCCATCATTCCACTTAGGTAACAGTTTTCCAAGATATTCATTTGTATAAATATTTTCCACAAGTTCACGAAGTTCCTCTAAACCGGATGTATCCTCCAATTCATCATAGTCCGTATAGAACGCCCTATAGCTGCAATCTATTACGCAGTCACTTGCCACATAATTATCTATAATCTTCTTGAATCCATCTACCGGCGCATAGCTTGCCTGACTGATGATAAAGTACGCATTACTAAGCATCTGGTAGACCTTTGCGTACTTTCTTCCAAAGTGCATCTTAGATCGTATCTCGCATATTTCACACAAGTTTTTATCATCCAGTCTGGCAATCAAATCTTCTGCAAGCAGTCTCTCTTTTATCCAGCGTATCAGAATAATATCAATTTCTGCAAAGGAATCGCATTCAACCAGAGCTTCCGGCTCATACGTTGAAAGTATCTTTCCTGCATCCAACACCCCTACTACATAAGCTGACAGTTCATCATATCTATCCCTATATAGCACGTTATTCATCAGGTTATCCATGAATGCAATGATATTACCAGATTTATAAGAAACAAATCCTTTCCATCCCTTCGGAAGTTCCGTGCTGATATATCGATCTGCATATGTCACAAACATAGAAATCACAAACTTTTCCAAAGTCGGTGCAGGAGATGAATAACCAAACTGCTGCTCTACATATTTCCAAAATGATTCCAGCAAATCAAATTTACCAAAATCTGCAATAAACTTGTTATCCTCTAAAGTGTCATCCGTAAGCAGTACCCGGAGCACTTCATCAAAAGAGCAGGTACGTGTCTTACAAACAGCACTCATAAGTCCAGTAAGGATATTTTCCTCATTGAAATTCTCTATCTCCAAATCATAGAAACGCTGCGTCCTTTCTTTATTTGCAAAAAATTTAATATGCTTTTCTATGATTGGCTTATATTTTTCCTCAATGCCCAAATCAACCGACAAAAGAGACGCACGATCGGCATAAAATCTTTTAGAATAGAGCATTGTGTCCTCCAAATGGTTTTCAGATACCGGAGGTTTCGGAAAAGGCGCATATACCAGATAATTTGTGGTAGTATCCACCTTTTCCAAGAAATACTTTGTGTAAAACTGATTACCCTGCTCCAGTTTATATACTTTTGCATTGGCAAGCCCAATTCCATCGATATCCTCTGCAAACTCACCTTTTTCATCATACCAAAAGACAAGTTTTCTGGTATCTCCTGAAAATTCTGTATTCAGCTTATCTACAATTTGCTTTAAATTTAATTCTGCCATGATATTTACCTCTAAAAATTCCTTGTCATATTGCTATCTCTATATTTAATCCAACAAAACACATTTTTGCAATTGCGGGTATTTGTCTGCATGCTCCCTCACATAACATCTTTTAAATGCCGCAAATGCAGATTCACGCTTTAACAAACTACAAATAGTTCTCAATATCACTTTAGAATCCGGATTATTATGTAATTTTTCGAGCTGCTTATATAATATATTCATTTCTTTTTGAAGCAATCGCAGCCGTTCATCACTTGTATATGTCCTCATTCCCGTATTTTTTACAGAAAACACTTCTGTTATTAACAATGCTGTCCTATTTTGAAATTCATCTCTTATGTCAGATACATCAATAACCACAATATTATCTATAAGATGGAAATACAAGTACTTCTCAGGGTCTTGTTTACAGCAGTCAATAATTCCCTCATCATACTTATTGTTATTCTTAATCCCATTACAATGCCCACATGACCAAAAAAGATTTTCCCAATCAAATTTCCGTTCTGGGTATTTTCCGTTTTTATGTGGTAAAAGATGTTCCACATTTGGATCCTGCAATTCTTTCATTTCACAAATATAGCATTTATTATGAAAATCTCTCTTAAGCCGCTCTATCACGTCCTGCCTGTCATACTTCCCATTTGCTTTTCTTGCTTTCTCTGCTAGTGATTCAGGTGCAGGAAAAGAACGTTCGACTTTAACCATCTATATCCTCCCTGTTCATAAATTCTAATTTTAATTCCTGATATTCTGTTGAAATGCCAAGTGCCAGATAGTCTGGTATATCATCCAGATACAGCTCTAATTCTGCAATTTCATTCAGTTCTTCATCCGATAGACACTTTTTTTTCACAAGGGTTTTATATCTTTCAAATTTCTGCTTTAATGCATCAGACAACTTATCAGCTCCAAAATATCCTTCAACAATACCATCATATGGCACATTATCCAGTCCGTTTTCCACCAACAGATTTTTTTCTAAATCATAAATGACAACATTTCGTATGCTATTGAGTATAAAAGGTGAATGTGATGTTACTATAAACTGAATATTTGGAAAAATGGCGGTCAAAAACGGCATAATGTTTTTCTGCAATTCCAAATGCAGATGCGTTTCAATTTCATCAATAAGCACGATTCCCGGCAAATTAAAATCAAAGGAACGCTGTGTTTGGTTCTGCATACGCATTATGATATCCAAAATAATATCCAAGACTGCCTGATAGCCGCTGGATAACGTATTAAAATCAAACGGCTCTTTTCCATGCTGTAGAATATGAAATTCAAAGGTTTCTTCATCAAATTCCAGTTCTACTGTTTTGTCATCAAATATCTGTTTTAAAAGCTGTTCCAGCTTGGCAAACCATGTCTGAATCTCGTCTGCTTTTTCTGTTTTGTTATTGTTTCTTGCAAGTGCCTCTGTCATTTTCAAATCCAATAAATATTTCACAAATTCTTTGCGTGGAAATTCTGTCAATCCATAATAATCTTGTAACTTCACTTTCTCAATTTGCCTTGGCTGTTCTGCCTGAAATACTCTGGCAGCATCATAATATGCTAAAATATAATGATATTTATCTGCCAGTTCAGGAATACTTTCAATCTTATTATTAAGCTTTATATCCAGTTCTTTTTGACAATTCCTAAATGCATTTTCCCTCTCTCCGGTAAAAATTTTATCCAGATACCTTGCCAATGCCTCAACCACGCTTGTCTTTCCGCTTCCGTTTTTACCTGTCAAAATCAAATGTTTGATTTGGTTTTCTGACAGCGGAATCGAAATATTTTTTAAATGCCTGACTTTATCGATTGTCAACTTTGTTATATAAACCCGTTCCATTCTAAAACCTCCGCATGAATTTAACATATTATTAACTTAACGATTCCGACTTGTTCACTCAATCAATTCTTACTCTGGCATGAATTTAACATATTATTAACTTAACCATTCGTACTTCATCACTAATTTAGCAACACAGAGAAGCGTTGTTTTATAAAATAATTTTGCCTCCTGAAATTGTGCAGGCATGCTTGCACAATTTTATTTATTATTGCTTTATCCCCTGTTTCTGTATAATCGCTAGTCAAAAAATGCAACTTATTTTTTTCTCTTTGGTCAATTTACCAAAATCAGATAATTCATACAACCAAAAGTTTCTTTGTATATCTTCAAATTCACCTACATAACAATCACCTTTTTTAAAACGATTTTTGCGCTTTGTCCCAATACCATAATAAGGATCTATCAAAACCGGATCTAATGCTGCAATACTGCATAATCCATTTCTAAAATAATTCTAGTACACCGTTTTCTTAATCCTCGTATACAAAGTGCTTGATATTTGCATCAGTGCAAGGCGGAGGAAGGAGGCGATGCGGTGGCATCGTTGACTGACGACAACGCGGTAATGATGCAAATAACATGATATATCATTTGTCCTCCAATTCATAAAATATATTTCAATTATTTATAACCACTAAATGCTTTTAAACAAGTTCTTCAATAATAATTTTCAATTATGTAAACTTTAAATGAACATATCATATTTGTCAGTCTAATTGGTACTCTATTTTTATTGCATTTATGCACTCTGCTTTTGTCATTTCTGCCAAATCGGCTTCATTTCGATCTATCACTGATGAAAAAATATCCCATATCTTTGAAAAATATTCGTCCTCTTTTTCTTCATCCCAAAAATCTGTTAAACGCCGCCAATCTATAGCCCACCGATGCCCCATTACTTCAAACAATTTTAAGTTAAAGGTCATAACACATGCTGTACAAATACTTGCACATTCCTGTAATTGTGCATATCCAACTCTGATAGATAATTTGTCAATACTAGGCGGTATATTCAACTGAATAGCATTTTTCCCAGCCAAAACGCGGCTTGAATGAACAATAGCATGGCGTATTTGACATAACTTATCAAATTCATCTAATAGCTCACTTAATAATTCATTTTTATTTATATCAACCTTTAAACTATTTTTTAGTTCTTTTTTTATCGCAGAACTATCTGAAAAGGATATATTTTCAAAAATACCCTTTTCAAATTCTCCACTTCTCTGCCACATCATTGAGCCAAAAGAAACACTTCGATTAGCCGTTTCTCTTTTACAGATTGGACAAATTTTAATACACTCTGTCAAAATTTCTCTAATGTAATTCTCTGTTTTAGAAATAATTCCCACATATAGCAATGGACCTAAAAATTCATTTTCCTCTAACATTTGAATATTCGATGAGTACATTACAATCTTTTTTACTTCTACATAAAATTCATCAATTGGAGCCTTATAAACAGGCATATCTATTGTCAAATAGGATTGAATGTCCTCTACTCTTTCATTTCCAGCTGATTTATTAACACATTCTTTCCAATTTATCATCCAATGTACTCCTCTGCATATGAAGAAATTTTATCAGTCCAATATGGTCCAACACCTGGGACACTCCGTAGTTCTCTATGATCTGTATCCATTAAAATATCCCTAATTGTTCTTATTTTCGAACTTTGCTTTATTGTTTCGACTCTAGAGGGTGTCAATGGTAATATGCTTATATCATTATTTACTAACCCTTCAAAAAGAGATGGGGTAACTAATTTTTCACCACATTCTGAGCAGAATTTAGTATCAGCAGAAATTCTCGGAGTGTGGCATTTAGGACACGGCGGCAAGGAAAATGGAAATATATCTCTAATATCCCCCTCTCCCAATAAACTTTCAACGGTAAATCTTTTATATTCATGCATATTTCTTGTTTTTAAAGCTGTAGCTAATTCTACATTTTTTATGTTTGTCCTCCCTCCAAACACATTCTTCTCTATCAAAAAGCCATAATTAATGATATAAATAGCATATCGCCCATTTTCTCCCCTGCTTAATTCTCTAGCATACATTAACAAACCTGCATATTGTAGAAAATTAAATACTTTGTCTAACTCGACAGGGATAGGTTTCTTAATTCCCACTTCGACCGCCTGATTGAAAAAATCTTTTTCTTTATTATACTGTTTTAGTGACTCTAACAATGTTTCATAAATTCCATCACCTTTTTTTACAAACTCTTTATATATAGGCAATTGTTCTTCTAACGACTTATATATATTCATAAACAATCCGTTCACTTGTCTTATTGACTTCAAAATACTATTTCTACTGCAATCAATTTCTACAGATTTTTTTTCTTTCCAAAGATTATGAACGATATTTAATAAAGCTCTAGGAATTCCAAAGCTTGAATAACATATCAAATTCAATAAATCTTTATCTTTAGTTAGTTGTAAGAATATCTCCGCAGGAAATCGTTTCTGTAACAATTTTATCATAAACTCAATATAATCATCATCTGCAACCTTTATCCAAACATTAATTTCCTCAGCATCATGCCCTACATGAAAGGAAGCCGAGAAATTAGTAACTCCCGGATAAATCGCAGCCTTAGGTGATATTTCCCTGCTTTTAATATTTCTAAAAAACTCAAAAAAATCATATTGTTGTTCTTTTGAAAATGCATGTGCTGCATCATCTAACAATAAGACACATGATGACATTTCACTAACGCATAGTATTTTTTTTATTTCATCCTCTAAAATAGAAATTGAAAGCAACTCATTAACCGTACTTATTTCGTCAACAATTCCTAATTCAATTTTATTAATATAACTATCTATATCTTTTTCATTAAAAACTAAATCTATCGAATCAGCAATTTCATAATCTCGTAAACTCTTTAAGATTCCCTTATATATTTTTAGAAAAAGCCATTGATTAAACCAATAGGAACCATTCGTATTTTTTCTGTATAAAGGTTCTATTTTTAACGAAGTTTTGAAATTAACGTATACAGAAAAAACATCTTTCCTATGCCTCATTTCATTATAAGCTTTTAGTAGCAACGTTGTTTTTCCGCATCCCCTAGGACCAGTTAAAAGCTTAGCTCCTCCTTGACACAATTTTTTCATTATTAGCTTTTCATTAGGATGCTCAATGTGCCAATTTTCCAAATTAGCACTATCTATATATTCTGCCTGTTCTGTAAATACTTTTTCGTCATAATTACAATCTGCTAACATAAATTAACCCTATTCCTTTCAAAAATTGTCTTATATCTTTGCCAACACCTGATACTTCTTTCCATCCTTCGCGGTCTGCACTTTTTCATAGTTTACCTTAACACCATCATCCAAATCAATTTCTATTCGGGATAATGCCAAGTGTCCAATCTTTTCATCATACTCTTGGCATTCTTTGAGCTGCTTCTGCAATTTTTCTTTGCGTTTAGATGCTGCTGTTATTTCCCTTGCATTGCTACTATTATCAATCGTATCCTGCATACGGTTGATTTCACTTTCATAAATACGTTCCATACGGTGCAGGTAATCTACGCGTAAGTTTCCGATTGTATCAGCATTATAGCAGTGCATATAGATGAGCGCCTTGAAACCGTTCTGTTTCCCACTGTCAAAGAGCCAATAAATCGGGCGTTTTTGATATACTTTCAAATGGTCAGCATAAAAGTCTTTCAGAAAATAATTACGGATAACTTCCCTTGAGGAATCCCCTTTATTCCCTAATGCCTGCGCGATAAAATCCAAATTCTCTTCTAACGTTTGCGCACCATAGACAATTTTCACAAACTCTACAAATCTGTTCACAATATCATCCGTAAAATATTCTTCACTCGTAATTGGAATGATGTTGTCTGCAACTACTTTCCAACACTCCAATGGTTCTTTTCCTTCTACTGGTAAATAATAAAATGGGGTTTTAGACTCTTCAAATGCATTTTTCTCATCCAATTGAATAGTAGCAGTATCGACAGATGTTGCACCATAATATGTATATAAATCTTTCATATCTCCCCCCGCAAACATCAATCCCTCTTGATCGAGCGAATACCGCCCGAACATACAACCAACTGCATAGGAGATAAAGCTGCGGATATCTCTGCCTAAATCCGCTTTGCGGACTGTAATATCTTTATCCTCTACTTTTGGCGTCAGTTCATTCTGTAAACCATAAATATCAATAAAAATACGGTTGAGTTTTTCTTCGTTATGTTTTAACTTTTCAAATGCTATAATTGTGTATGCTTTCCATAAATCATAGCTATTTGAAATCTTTGTTGTAACAATACCATCCATTTCTATAGACTTTTGATTCATTTGCAAAAACGGGTGTTTGCCAAAATTCCATGATGTCTCAAAGGCATCCCAGTCATTTGTTGACAATTTTATATTTTCTTGTACATATTGCTCTATTTTTCTTTCTGAATATATAAACGGAAGGCTACCAAAACTATTCACCCCAAAACTAATTGAAGGATTAATAATATTGCCTAAATAAGCTGCTACTTTTGTATTAGCAAATCCTAAAATAGCATATAAACTATAATTTGATTTTGGAAAAACACTCATGCCTTTTACATTAAAAGTAAATCCCTTCGGATAATATCTAAACGCCAGTTTCCCTACTGCAATCTCAGACCAAGATACACTTTCGCGAAAATAATACCCATCGTCATGAACAACAAAATTGGGATTTCCTTTCAAATATGAATATTTTTGAATTGCTGCATTTTTTATTCGTTCCCCATTGTTCTGCCAATCCACTACATACTCCCTGTTTCCTGCCCATTTTCTATATGTACCACCTTTGTTATGCGGAAACCATTTCAATTCGGATTCACGACATTCATCGTTGTTAGACGCACAAAAACAAATATCATTTATCCCTACTTCCCAGAAAAATCTTAAAAACCTATCATTATCAGTTGTCATCAATCCAACTCTTGATATAAAATATTTACTTATCTGTTCATTCAAAAATAATTCAATAACACTTGAACTCACCCAATACGCCACCGGACTCCCCGGAATTTTCGTAAAATTATCCTGCACCGCTGTATAACAATTTTCTCCTGCAAGATACATTTCTTCCTTGCCCTTCTGTGTCGTTGGCTCAATCAGTCTGCAATACGTCCCCTTATATTCCGCAATGTGGCTTTTCCGCATCACAAAACTGGTGGTCTGCACCACTTCCCCACCAATTTCTTCAAAAGCTCTCGCCCCCAAATGTGCCATATTTACCATATCCACCATTTGCAATTTTGCACGCAGCTTTTCGAAACTGGATAAAAACATCCAAGCATGCTGTGTAATCATCGCCTGATATCTGTTTTCTTTTATCATCTGTCCACAACGTTCTATAAAAACTGCAAACAAATCACTCTTACTATCCGGATAATTCTTTTTTACGAACTCATTTAATTTTACATTTCCATTTGAAATTCCCATATATGGTGGATTTGTTACTGCAACATCATATTTCTGTGATAGAATTTTAGCCTGCTTTGCCAATACTGGCACTATCTGATTCCACTCATCATACCAAAGCAGCATAACAACATTACTTGCGGTCTGCTCCGCTGCCAACTCCCATGCTTTCAAGAACCCGTCATAGTCACGCTTCTCTACATTGAGTATTGAACCATACTCCTTAGCATCCACAAAAGTATGTAACAAATACCGCAAAGTTTCTCTATGTTCTTCACTAAGCAGGAATTCCCCCATATCTTTGTCATACTGTATACCGTTACTCTCCTGTATTGCACACAAATTAGGCTCTATTCCAAGAGTCAAAAATCTTCTGTTATAGGAGCGGGCTTTCATCATAATTGCAAAATAGGCAAGCTGAAATGCACGATCATCTATATCCAGTCCATAAATATTATTTTCTACAATGCTCTTTGCAGCGTCCCTCTGGCTATATCCATAGCTTTCATAGATCTGCATCAGAACATCAAAGGCATACACAAGAATGTGACCGCTGCCCATGCACGGATCAATTACCTTGATTTCTTCTGGTTTGATATTTTTATATTCTTCCCGAATGGCTTTCAGTTGTTCCTCAACCTCTGCTTCCTGCGCTGCCTCATCAAGGTAGTATTTCCATGCTTTTTTTAATATTTCATTCTCATGTCCTTCTAACCATAGTCTTCCGACACTGTTCTCTACCATGTAGCGCACAATCCAGTCTGGTGTAAAAAGCTGTGTAGCTGCCGGAATACGCTCCTTAGTAATTTTCACATTCTTTTTCAGCAGCGCAAATGTCTCATCTTTCGGCTCTGTATTATAATACTGGTACATCCATCCAATGATTTCTACCTGTCCGGTCGGCTTTCCATCCTCTCCGATATTGCTAATGTTAAAATCATCTTCCTTGATGTCATGTGTCAGATGATATACGATTCCATCCTGATCAGTGACAGATACATTCAAAAGCAATTCTGTATAATCAGAGGTCTTTTCAAATAATTTTGGCAAATAGGCATTAAGTGAATTACACTGTTTGATAAACAGAAAACGGAAAAGTGCATCCACCTGATTATCATTTTTCATCTGCATAATGTGTTCTGTTTCTTGCTGCGTAAACTCGATTTCTGCATCAAATGGAGTTGTAACCAAATCCGGTTCCAGTTTCGTCCATCCGTCTTTAGATGGTATGCTTTCAGATGAAAGTACGCGGATATGTGCTGGCATATAGTCGTTGACTTCCATAAAGCGTATTGCAATCAGTCGATTGAACCATGTATATGCCACTTCTTCTATCACGTTCCGGTATGCATCTTTGTATTCCAACTGGGATGCTTTTTTTTGAATTACGCTTACCAATTCTTTACGCTGTTTCATTTCTTCGCCATGAATGGCATACGGCTCTTTCGTTCCAATATCATAAAATTCTGCATTCTGTGTAGACTGGGGCAGAGCATCTTTTATACCTTCCTCTGTTATACCCAACAGTCCTGCTTTATATGTAATGTCTGCAATCAGTTTATTTCTCGCCCAAATAGAGAAATTCTTTATGGCTGTCTTATCCATTGTTTACGCCTTTCTACTTTTATCCATATTAATCATTTAAATGGATGGGTTCTCAAAACTCAACATTCACAATTGTATTATCATCCAATTCTAACAGCAAATTATTCCGCAATTCATTTAAATGCTTATCCAAATCTTCCACTGATTCGATCCTCCATGATGAGGATTTACTAATCTTTTTGAATGTCACATTTTTAATATGTTGTGAATGATATCCATTTTCTTCTGCAACCTTGCTTACCTGCTGCTCTATCAAATCTGTATCATACCGTCCGTTTTCTTTTGCTTCTGCTTCAAGTTTCTTTCTGACTTCTTCCGCTTTTTTCAATGCAATATCCTGATCCATCTTATCCATTTCATTCAGAAGACGGATTTTTAGTGCTTCTGCTCGATCTGCATAACCTCTTAGTGTAGATACATTGGTACAACTTTCTGCGCCGTTCTGTATTTCTAAAAACATATCATTATAAGCATTTATTTTGCTTTCCTTATATTCTTTTGTATTCAATACTTCAAATACACGCTTCTGAGATTCCGATATAGCATCAAGCACAGGAGCAAGCTGGTCATCCAATACTTTTGAATAAACATCTGTAAATTGTTTTAACAATTCCGGAAGTTTTGGAATATCTGCAAATGGTTTATCTTTTTTTACAATTGTCCGGACTGCGTCTACAACATTCTCCAGCTCTGTATCTACAATATAAGTTTTACTGTCATCATATTTTTCCAAATACAACAGTGATTTATCAAAAATGCCTTTCTGCTCTCCTGTGAAAAATGCCTTAATTGGTTCATAGTCTTCTGCAAAATCAAGCAAGTCATCCTGCCTCTTTGATACCGTTTGGAAAAACTCTACCGGAGACTGAATCTGCACAATATCAGACATTATCCTGATACCTTCTTCAATCACTTTTAATCCCGGATACTTAGCTCTGTCATAATCCTTTTTCATAACCCTAAGTTCTGTAATGAGCTTATTTGCAAAGGATATGAAATAATTCATAACTGCATCCTCATCATCAGATGGGCTGCTTGTATGGAACAGCTCTTTAAGGACGTCCCTGACTACCTTTTTATCCTTATCTTGCACACGGACACGTTCCTCCATCATCAGCTTTTCAACAAAGGCTTTCTTAGTTATATAGTTGATGATTTCCTCTACATCTTTATTCATCATGGTAACGCTTGCACCATTAACAAAGAAAGACAGTTCTCCCCTCTTAAAGAGTTTTGCCACAAGCCACTGAACATCATCTTCCACAAATCCATAAGGTGCTTTCATAAACCTGTCCTTGATGGATTTCATAGATGTCTTAACATGCATCCGACTATTACCTGCAACATACTGTAATACATCATCAAGTGCATGGATATTAGGCTCTGTACCTCCTTCCAAATTAAGGGTAAGCTGATTGCTGGTCTTTAAAAGCTTTCTAATTTCATCCTCTCCCATAGCTGCATCAATATAATTCAGTTTATGATATACTGTCTTTACTAATCTGCCAAGAGCTTCATTAATTCTTGCAGAGACTTCTTTTACGTTTATCTGCGCCCGATCCCCATTCACATAGATAACAGCATCCTTTAACGATTCTGTCAGGAACAGTTTGGCATTCGCATTACGCTCTCGCATTTCAAGTCTCTTTGCTTCCTTGATACTCTCATACTTGGATAATGCAGAGGATGTATTTAAACGTAAGAATTTTTCAATCTTTAAATATCTCTGTATCTCATCCATGAAAGCACGGTCATCCGGTAAAACAACCAAAACTTCCCTGCCCTGTCCGGATACCATTCTAAGTGTTGTTTCGTCCGTACCATAATCAGATGCGGGGGTAAGAATACGCACTCCAACATCAAAATTCTGTGTAGGCTTATAAGGTCTGTCATCTACGATCTGATTAAAATTAAATGAATATCTGCCATTGAATGCAGGGTATTTATATTTCTTATCTGTAAAAATATCCTCGAAAATCATTTCAGATACTTTATTGATAATCTCTGCCATCTCTACGCTCTGGCTTTCAATCTCTCTATTGATTTCCTGTTCTTCGTCAGTAAGGAATACGTAAATATCCCCGTTCTTCTGTACAAGGTTCTGGCGCATCAATACTTTCAATGCATCTTCCACTTTTTCCTTCAGGGCAATTCTGTCATCATCAATATTGGATGCCATAAGACTTGTGATATTGTCGATATTCGCCATGACTACTTTATCAACATATTTAATCATGAAAAGTACTTTTAAGACATCCACGGCAAATACTTTTTCTTTATGTTCCGGATTGATCATGTCATTTTCATATGCCCGGATAATAACTCCACGGTGGCTGTGGTCTAAAAAATTTTCAAGTGCATCATAAAATGCATAAAATGGAATAATTGTTCCAACTTCACATTCCTTATATTCCATAGCTGACTCTTTGAACATTGCCAACATGGAACGCTCTCCTTCAGACAAGTGCTTTCCGGATGCACCGTGGGTACGAATGGATGTCAGTACACTTGCAAGCAAATTGAACTGATAAGGTACAAACGGATAAACGCATGCAAAATCATTTTCATCTGCATACAGCTTCTTTTCCACTCCATCATTGAATGTAATCAGGTTCTTGATAATGGTAGTCTTCTGACCGTATAACAGGCGTAAGGTCTGTGCAGGAGTCTCTTTCTTTTCCAAAATTCTTTTCTTGATTACTTCATCCACATTAGCAGACGATAAAGACAATCTTGTATCAAAACGCCCCTGAATTTTTGAGAAGTCATTGCCCTTAACCATTGTTACAGAATCAATATCCTGCTGGCTGGTCACAATAACCCATGCCTTACCCATACATTCCTTGCCAAGTTCTTCGGTCACGGTCTGTAAATTTAACATGAGTTTTGAGTCTTCTCCAATATATTGACCAATTTCATCTACCAAAAATACTACCTGATGATTATTGCCCTTACGGTCAATGTATGCTTTCACTCGTTTTGCAAAATCTTCAATACTAATCTGATATGGTTCGGCTGCTTTTTCACACCAATTACGCGCAGCTGCCTCACTCATAAAATCCATTTCCGTAAGAGCTTGTACAACATCATCCTGAATAAAATCAAAGTCCTGTCTGGAATCTTCCCATGCCTCTCCATACACTTCTTCAAACTTCTGTTTGAACTCGTTGTATTGTCCTTCCTCTGTCAGCTTTCTTTCCAAATCTGCCAAGAAAGGCATTGCTCCACAAAAGCCCTGCATTTCATTAAATACTTTTAAGAATACATTAACGATTGCATCCTTATTCTGCTTACTGTTTGAGTCACTTTTTGAATCAATGTTGAAAAGCACAACATCCGTATCTGTATCAGCAGCCAGCTTCATATCTGCTAGCACTATTCTGTCTACAATCTTTGGCTTACTTTCGGTAAGGCTGTCATCTGCAAAATAATCTATGGCTTTTTTATCACCCACAGATTTATTTGCCAGCAAATAAGAAAGAATTTTTAAGAAGTGAGATTTACCACTTCCAAAGAAACCCGAAATCCATACGCCCATTTTAGGAGTAGTTCCAACAATGCCCTTTTTATATGCGGAAAAGAAATCTGCAAAGTGCTTCTGCAATTCCTTTGTTACTACATATTCATCCAATTCCTGCGCTACATTTTCTGCTTCGCTTTGACCAACAATGATTACGCCCTGTATATCACGGTCAATCTCTTTTTCAAACATTTCTTTCATTAACATTTGCCATTATCCCCCTAATTATCATAAGTTGAAAAACGCCGCCCTTTGCGTTTTTCCAAACATTTAGAACCTCTAAGGCTGCGTCTTTTGCAGCCTTAGAGATTCTTAATGTTTTGTTATCGCACCAATCGGAATGCCCGGTAATAATTATCTTCCGGATATTCATTAAATATGATTAGCTCCTGTTCAGTATAGGTACCCGGATAGAATAAAACCATAGGTACACTGGCAAAAGTCTGTGGCATATTGTAGAGAATTTTGTTAAACACTTCCGGAGCTTGTAATAATGGGAAGCACTTTCCCACACCAGTCAGAAACACGACTGCATTCTCCGGTATATTCTCTGCAATATATTTTACTAGCAGGTTTTCCTTGTCAGTGATTTTTAGCGTATGCTGGATTGCGTCCTGCAATTTCTTAATGCCACGCTTTTCTTCCTGTACGTAACACTTTTCCATAAAGTTCTTGCTCTGCAGATGTTCTATGATTAAATCATACAAATCATATACCACCAACTCAAAACCATCTGTTCCTTTGATGTTCTTATTTTTCAGATAGGCAATTCGATTTCTTACTGTCAGCTCATCCTCTGGTGCATAATCAAACACCCAATAGTTGACCTCATTTGCTTTTCCCTTTGTTTGTCTGAAAGATGGTTTCTTAATCAGCATTTCCATCTGATCCAATCGTTTCTCAATATTTGACATCATCTTACCCCCGATAGCGCCTTTACTATCTGCTCCATACCATTATCTATAAGCCATCTTTCCATGTCCGATTCTAATATAGGTTTAAAGATTTTTCTGACATTCTTTCCTTTATCTGTCATACCTGCCTCAAATAAAAATGTCTTATAATTCTTTCCCAGCCTTGCAAATGTAGCATCCGTCCATCCAGCTACCTTTTTACTCTGTAACTGTTTGTCCTTAAAGAAAATACTTAAATCACTTAGCTTATACTCATTGCTTCCAATGATCATTTTCTCTCGTATTACCTCATACACAAAATCAAAAAATAAGGTGTCATTCGCCATAATAGCTGCAAGATTAAAAATCTTTTGTGTCGATACATCTCCGTCTAAAAACACTGGATAGAAACTATCCCCTATCGCTTTTATTCTTGACGATACTGTATTAAAAATCTGTATAGCTCTCTCTGGGGTAGATGCCGCAAATATATTTTCAGTTCTGCATAATTCCTTGATTTCTTCAAAACTCCTTCCTTCAGATAGCAGCTTTACCTCATTGCGAAATTCCATAAACCAAAAAGAATGCTTGACTGCTCCAGCACTATATTCTTTTCTTTCCATGTGTATTTACACCTTTCTATTATGATTCTATACTCTTATCTGTCCCACAATCCGGACTCGGTACAATATCTAAAATATCATCTACTGTACAATTCATTTTCCGGCATATTTTCACAATTACATCCATTGATACATTTTCATTTCGTGACAGCTTTGCAAGCGTACCCTCACTGATACCTACCTGCTTACGAAACTCTGTCTTTTTCATTCCCTTATCAATCAGCATCTTAAATAATTTGTTATAACAAATATCCAATTTTCTTCTCCTCTAAACCTATAAACTTCCCAAGCAAAATTCCATAGCTTTCTTTTCGCAAAAAAACAAATACTACAATATCATAAATTATATCACATGCTCCCTAATAATAACATAAAAATATGCAAGTTCTCAAAGTTTTCTTTATATTCTTATATTGCAACATTGCTTGTCTATTTTAACTTCTCAATTAAACAATTTAAAAATACCAAGATTTCCAAGTGAAACAGCAAATAACTCCCTATTCTTGTTTATTCTATAAAGTCATATGTACTTTTCTGCATCGGACGCCCTCACTTAAATCATAATGAATACATAATACCCTTTTTCTAATGACAAACCTGCATATATAATAAAAAGTAGCAAGAATTTTTTATTTTGTTCTTGCCACTCTTCGTTCATAAGCAATAAATGATTTCTTCTCTTACAATCTCCTCTGCCCTCGCCCTAATGCTATTCATTCTCTGTACCCAAAGCATCTGATTCTGTGCCTTTAACTGCTCCGTCACTCCCTCCCGCTTTGCCATCTGCTCCACTAGCAAATCAAATCTTTCCTCTGCCTGTTCCTGTATCATCAACAAATGTTTCTTCAATTCGCCAGATAACAGTAATCCCGAATAAATACCTCTCCTATGATTCTCCAAATAGGATTTCCTCATCAGTCCAAATTTCCTCAACTCTCCCTCCGGCTCCAGATCAGGAATTAAGTTCGGAATCAAATAATCTCCACATTTTTCATATGTTAAATTCATAATATTGTCCTCTTTCTTATAAGCTAATATCATGCTTTTTAATAGTTTTTTCTTTTTCCTGCGTATCTCTCTCAAACCCTAAATACTGCCTTATGTTCTTCAACTGCTTATCCGTTTCCATTGCCTCCTTTTCTGCTGTCTGGTATGTTTTCTTCAGCTTTGCTTTTTGCACTGTCATTGCATCATATTCCACCTGCATCTTTTCCACATCTAGTGAAGCAGTCTTTATCCCATATCGCTTCAACATATTTTCAGCACCGCCAAACAAAATAATCTGTGTTTCATGGCTTCGAAAATAGGCATCCTGATCCTTCGCTTTCTCATATCCTCTCTGGTATTTCCTGTTTGCCATATACTGCTTTGCGTATTTTAGGATTTCTGCTTTGGCTTTCATCTCATGCTCCAAATCTACAATCGCACTTCGTGCCTCTTTTGCCGTAGCATTTCTCTCTGATATTTTCTGTTTCAATCCCTCTACCGAACCGCCCTCTGCATAACTCGCAGCCGCAATTTTTAAATTCTGTATATCTGCCCAATGCTTTAGTGCACAATTCTCTTGAAACTTCTCCTTGTTCGTATCAATCAAAGTCTGCTTTGCATCCGGTCGCTTTGGAAAGGGAATTTTCTTTTTTACAGGGAAATTTTCCTGTGCCCTTACACGTTTTTCAATTCGCTCTCTGATTGCTCCTTTCGTATATCCCACGCCAAAATTCTTTTCAGTAACACGTGTAAAACATATCTGCCCTGAAGCAGAAAATGATAAATATTTCAACGCATTGTCTCCAAAAGTTTCCCCTTTTACCTCATATCCTTTTGTCTGCATTAGGCTGACAAAATCTTCATAACTGTGTGCCTCACGAATGGCATCGTCCATATCAGATTTCATCTGCGCTTTCCACGAAGTTCCCGCCTTTGCCATCTGCCACTCATAATGTGTCTTTCCTTTTTGTCCTGATGGAATAATGACCGACAATCCATGTTCCCTGCACAGTTCGTCTGACAAATTCCGTATCTGCCTGTATGTACGCTTACAGTCATTGTATTTTTTATGTTCCACATTATCAACCGCACAGAAAATGATATGATTATGACAGTGTTCCTTGTCTATATGCGTTGCAATGACATAACTGTATTTATTTTCTAACAGCTTGTCCGCAAGCTCTATTCCCACCTGATGAGCCGTATCAAAATCTACTTCTCCGGGTGCAAAGGACTGAATCAGGTGGAATGCCTGTTTATCACCCACACCAGAAGATTTTGACAACGCATCCATAAAATCATAGTGCGCCGTTTCTATCCCACAGGCAAAGGAATCTATCAAAATCTGTCCGTCAGTTTTCTCCGGATTGCAGATATATTTTAATGCTTTCTGTACGGTTGCTTTGATAGCATGGATTCGTGTGTATGCCATACCTGTTTCATCAGCTCCTTTAATTCTTCTATATCATCCTGATAAGTATTCCCCGTAGAACTTATCCTTGCCGCTATCTGATTCAGGCTTTTGCTGATTCTGCTCAGATTGACATTGTAGTCATGCAGTTCCGAATAATCTACAAAATAAGTATATCCATACAAAATCAAGTGCCGAAGATAATCATTTTTGTTCCTGTATTCTGCATTTTTACATTTAGCATCTAAAATATACTTCTCATCATTACTCAGGCGCAAAATAAGCTGATTGCATCGTTTCCTTTTTTCCATTCTCACCCTCCATCGTTTTATTGTCCCAAATTGATGTTGTTGCTTTTTTGCTCTGTATTCCGTTCTATATGTATTCATAAGGGGTTAGGGGATTTTTTCCCCTACAAGCGGATTGGATATCCATTTTGCAAACGTGTAAACGATGCAAAATCGTCATTTGGATATCCAAATCCAGTGCTTGATATTCTACTTTTTAGCAAATTTTCCTAAAGTCTTTTTTACAGATTTCCTATTTCTGCTCTCGTTAGATTTTTTACCAACAGAAAAGTATCTGCCAACTTGCTCCCATTATGGTTCCCAATTGGCACCCAAAATCACTTTGCCTTTATTAACTGGGTGCCAACTCGGTGCCATTTACCCTCTATTCTTCTGTACCCTACTCTCCCATTGAAAAAGCAAAATCCAACATATCTTCTGCAATCTCCTCTTTTGGCTCTTGTTTGGATACTTGCGCTCCAGCAGTTCCTTGTTCTGCACCTTGAAAAACAGCTTTTTCGGCAAAATAGTCGTTTATGCCCTCCAACACAACCCCTGCAACCTCATTTGCAAACTCCTTAATCTCATCCTCTGAGTTCTCACACTGTTTACCTGAAAACCGCTTTCTCATCGCATTTTGCGAATTACTCCGACTGTCTATCACTGCAATAAGCGCATCCGCAAGCACTTTTCCATAAGAACCATCCCTGCGGTTCAGCCCATGCAGATATTCCCCGATATATTATATCGTGACCTGCGCTGATTTTCATCTTCCATGCAGAATTTTACATTGGTACAGCGATACGTTCCTCTCATAACACTTATTCCTTTCCCATAACTCAATCTACATATAATCGGATATGGAAACTTTGCTGTCTATTTGCGCAATTTCTTCTCCGCCAAAGTCGCATATCCCTTTGCATTGGCGCAAATATCCGTAATAAAAGTCACTCCTTTCTTCTCCGCCAAGTCCGAATAATTCCGAATCAGACAGCCGCCTCCGCCAATCACATACAGATGTACCAACCCTTCCTTATATCCATAATCCACCAAACGCCTTCTGATATTTTCCGTATACCTCGTCGCAATATGTTCTACTTTTTTAGCGGTACTATCTGTTCTTTCCTGTAAACCGTTCCGAAGAAGCGGTTCTATCAACATTTCAGAAATATCCTCCCCGTTTTCTTTTGATAATTCTTTCTGTATCTCTTTCATACAGATGCCCACACCAAATTTCTCCGTCACAAGGCTCTTTTCCAACGGTTTATTATCAACAATCTGCATTACATTCATAGTTCCGTTTCCAATATCCGCCAGCATATTCATTCCCTGCATTGCTCCTAAATTAACAACAGCCGCAAATCCCTGTGGAAATATTTCTACGCCGCACAGATGCACATAATATCTCTCTTTTCGGAACTCAAAATGCAGTTCCTGTTCTTTCATCAAATAGTGCCTAAAGTCTGCGCCCTGACTTTTCATCCATGCAAGCGGAAGCCCAACCGCCAATATCACATTTGCCTCATGAAGTCCCCTGAACTTCAATTCCTCCGCCAGCGCTGCAAGTGTCAGAATATAAAAATCTTCGGAATCCGTTTTATTCCCCTGATATACCAAATGTGACTCTCCGATCACATAAAACTTATCCTTATATCTCACAAAATTCTTACTGACGATTGGCTCTTCCTCCATGCATTCCACGCCTGTCCGGAATACCCTGTGCGCGGTCTTCATATTCCCATATCCATGATCCAAGCCGACAATTATTCTTATGTTGCTGTTATATTTCTGCATATAGCTTGTCCTCCTGATTTTTTATATCTTTTAGGCAAATATTTTTCATCTATCTTTCCATTGCAAAATAAATCTCCATAATGCATAAAAATCTCTTTTGCTCAGGACAAGCCTCTGCTATAATAAATTTACAAGATTTTCATAGAAGGGCTTGTCCTTTTTATGTCACGGATTAAATTGTTCCACCAATTCAATCTGTACCTGAAATGTCCCTGTTTCCGGCAGGGGCATTTTCACTTGATGCTTCATTCCGCTTTCGGTTCAGCATATCCGCAACTTTTTTCTGTTCGTTAGGATATAAATGCCCATATGTATTCAAGGTAATCTTAATATCCTTATGTCCCATGCGTTCCTTAATAACCATAGGCGCCACTCCCTGATGCGCAAGATACGCACATGCCGAATGTCTCAAATCATGCACCCTAATCCTTTTTACTCCTGACTTCTGAATATGCCTTACCATTTTATGCTGCACTGCTTCGCATACAATGGGGAAAAGCCTTTCACTGTCGGGAAATTCATACAGCTTATCACAATACGCCTTGATTTCCTGCGTCAAAAATTCTGGAATATCTATTGTCCTGACTGACTGTTCCGTCTTAGGCGTTGTGATGACATCTTTTCCTTCAGCCCGGTAATAGGTTTTTGAAATGGATATTTTGTTCTCCTGAAAATTCACGTCGCTTTTTAATAACGCAAGTAATTCTCCAATACGCATACCCGTCCAGAATAAAATTTCAAACAGCACATAATATCTGCTTCCCGCTTCAATCGTATTAATGAATTGCTGGTACTCCTCATAAGTCCAAAAATCCATTTTATCCGCATCTGACTTCCCCATTTTCTTTACTTTCTTGCAGGGATTGTTTGTCAAGTTGTAGATATTGGAAGCATGGGTAAATAACGCTGTCATCTGATTCTGAAGCATCCGCAGATATGTCTGCGAATATCCAGCCTCCCGCATTTTGTTCTGCCACTGGATAATGTCTGCCGGTGTAATTTCATTCATGGACTTATTTTCAAAGTACGGAAGGATATGCCGTTCAATCATATATCTCTTATTCTTGATCGACCGTTCCTTCAATTCACCCTGCTTATCCCTGAAATATGTCTCAACAAAAGCTCCCACTTTCATATTCATGTCTGCTTCTGTTGTTTGCATAAATTGTTCCTCATACTCTTTTGCTTCTCTTTTTGTTTTGAAACCTCTTTTGCACTTTTGTTTCTGCCTGCCCGTCCAATCATTGTAACGGAACATACAATACCATGTTCCTCTCTGCTCATCCTTATAGACTGACATAAAATCTCCTTTCCTTTCAGGACAGTCTGCGGTTTGTCATATAATCAGTCCCGCAGAACTGCCCTCAAATTTGCTTTTCGTTTCAGCCACATATGCTATCTGAATGATATGCCGACCTCCTGTTACGCTGTTGTCACTCCGCTTTGATACCCGTAAAACTTCTTATCCCAATATGCTCTGGGAATCTTGCCTGACACGACAATATAGCCGCTATCTTCCAGTTCTTTGTTCAACTGTCTGATAATCTTATATGCGTGTCCCTTAGAAACGCCAAGCATATCAACGACATCCTGTGCCGTTACCATATAATTGTTATTCATCTACCTCCCTCCTCCTGCACTGACGCTGTATATTGTCAAGTTTTTATTTTTGTATTTTAATTTATCTTGACTTGTTTCCTATAATAAATCAATACAGAATATTTGTCAAGATAATTTTGTTGAATTTATTTTTATCTTGTGATACTATTGTATCTATAAGAAAAGAAATGTATTTATGAGAAGCTATTTTACACCGTTCATCTGATAGAAAGGAATTTTAAGCATGAATTTATATTCGCAGGACATCATCAAAAATGATTTTCACTTTAATGTTGCAACCTATAGCATTAACCGCCATCCCCACGAAGAAACTCTTTCTTCCATTTATGATGATGAGAATACGCACAAAAGCGGGACTGCCTGCTTTATAAAGAAAGCAGCTATCCATACCGGCATTATGGAAATCCTTGATTATGATATGCCTGAAAAGGAATCTGCTATTGTAGCATTTGAGAAATTGAAGTCTGTTTTGCCATTGCTCGGCATCGACTGCCCCTTTGACAAAGAAACCTTCAATTTATATTGCTGCGAACACATACCAAAAGATATCGAGACTTCTGCCGGACAAATCATGCCGATATTGCAGTCCTGCTTTGAAGAACATCCGGCACTGTCTTATCTGTATCCTTTATTTCATATGGTAATGCGTTCCTGCTATCAACAAGCCGGAAAATCAGCCGATGCGGGGCTGCTTCAATGCGCAAAACTATTATCCGAAGAAGTAAATAATTTTGAAACTTTATATACGCAGGCAAGAAATTATTTAGATGAGGTTATCATAGAACCGTCAAAGCAAGGCTTACAACTGCCCAGCAGTGCAATAGCTGAAATATACCATTCCTATTGCCTGTATGCCAGTAAGCAGGATTTTCAATCGGATGCATTATCCACTATGGAAATGAAAGATACTTTTCTACCTGACATCCATACCCAAACAAATGCTCATTCCAATGCACAAAATTGGTTAGAGTACCTAAATCATACTTCTAACCTTATTACAGATAATGCAATCGGGAAATACCCTGTTACATCATTCAAACAGTTCTTATGTATAGGCATCCGACTACTGCTTGAAGACGAACTCGTTATCAAAAAATGCAGACTCTGCAATGGATATTTTCGTGTGAAGTACACTTCCAACCAAGAATACTGCACAAGAATATACAGAGACACTTCCACTACCTGTAACGAGTACGCCAGTCGGAAATCCTATAAGGAAAAGTTATTCAGCCACCCGATTCATACGGAATTTACTAAATCATACAACAGACTGTATGCCCGCATCCGCAGAGGGAAACTCCCTGCTGACACACCACTCATGGATCAGTTAAAGGCACTTCATGACGAATATACCGAAAAATATGAGAACACACACCAGAAAGACCGCGAAGCTGTATGGAAAGAATACATTGAAAAGAATAAAGAATTGCTCAAGTTAGATTCTTCAAAGAATTAATGCGCAAAACAAATGGTGAGTTATCGTATACGGTCAAAGACTTATCTGCTAGAATCTGATAACTATTGCGCTACACTCGTTTCTTCAAAATTAGCGAATTTTTGTTATCATTCTGTTATCACGGCTTATCAATTCCATCAAACATCGAAAAAAGGACTCTCCGAGAAATCTCGGAAAGTCCCATAAATTCAATGAATTTTCAATTACTCAATGATAGTAGCAACCCTGCCAGACCCAACAGTCCTGCCACCCTCACGGTTCGTAGGGAACATAATTACAATGCTTTTTCACATATTTCATTGGATTTTGTGTTTATATTCTCCTATTTTAGCCATACTATTTGAGGTTTTCAAATTTTTTAGAACCAAAATAGAACCACAATTCCCTCTGCACTGACCATCAGCTAAGATCATTATCAATACCCAATTTCTTTAAATGTTTTTCATATTGTAATTGCCTTTCTTCCGCTGCTAATTTATCAAATTCTTCTTCAGATATTCCACCATCTTCACATTCCACATAATCCACATTATAATGCGCTTCTAATGTCTTAGCAATTGCAGTAATAAAAGAATCCACAAACTTAGTATCCATCGGAGCAACATTTCCTTCAAAACTATAACGCCAATCAATAAATGCATCAGATAGTAATACCAAATCTACTGAAAGATTGTCTTGATTATAAGCTGGATATAATAATATAAACCTTGAAATTATTTCATCTCTATACACTTTGGGTAGCAGGAAAAATAATTTTAACAGATTATGCTCTTTTTGGTAAGCAGTTTCATTTTCAGTTAATATTGATTTTAATGCCAGTTCTGCTGAAAATGTACCATTCACTATATATGGCACATAATATCTAACAATGCCATTCTTTCCACTAATCATTTTCCTTAATACCACAAATGTTTCGTAAAATATTTTTGCCTGAAATGCCAAATAACATTTTTTCATTTACAGTTCCTCATAAACACAAATTTAACAATATATCATACATAAAATATCAAAAACATTTTTACTTCTCTGATTGTCCCTTTTCCAAGCAATCCTTTATTTCTTCCAACATTGCCATATCACGCCGAATTGTATCAAGTGCACAAGCCGTACAAAAATATTCTGACGTTCTCCCTTCTTTTAATTTTAAACGCATATCCCCAGCTAAAATTCTATGTTTAGAATTATGTTGGCAATTATGTGCTTTCTTTGCTTTCTCTATGCTAATGCTCTTAACAAAAGATTTAGGTTTCGCCATTAAACCACTCCTTTTCTACTTCATTGCAGATTTCTTGTAATTTATTATTCGCTAAGTCAATCTGAACTTGTGTCATTTCATTCCGTTTCCCCTTTTCTACTCCTGTCAAAATAGAAACTTTCTTATCAATGGCAGATTTAATAACAACGAAATTAGTTCTCACAAATGTTTTATCCAAATTTTTCCCTTCTGGATTAATGCAATGCCTATATAAAAGTTCTCCTGCCATTGTTTTTATCAAATCATCTAATGCTTTCCTGTCTGCTTGTCTTTTCTGTACTTTAGAAAATTTAATAGGATGTAACTGTTCATAAATTTCCTTATAAATTTCAGGAGACATTCCGTTTTTTAACAGAATATCAACAGCATTTCTTACATTTTCATCATCCAATAATGGTATCTCTTGCAATAAGACATCGTCTTGCTTTGTTATCTTGACATAATTTATATGTGGTGTTCTACTACTCTCTGGATCAATTTCTAATTCTGAGGCATCATTAAAATCTAATCCCTCTAATGGCAATAATTGGTCAAAGTATTCTTGATCAGCTTGACTATATTCCTGAAAATCTTCCCACCTTTTAGCAATATTAGCTCCTGCGTGAAATACTACCGTTCCAATATTATTTAAACTATTTGGATCATTTTGGTCAACCACTCGCATAATACGACCCACAAATTGAATAAAAGGTGACAGATTATTAAAAACACTAAAGATTGCAGCTACACTCAAATAAGGATGATCAAATCCTTCTCCTAATTTTTTAACTTGTACAATCACATCCAGTTCATTATTTTCCAATTTTTCTAACACTCTTTTATTATGCTTACTATCTTCTTTTGAATGAATATAGTCCGCTTTCAATCCCCTCGCTGCATAGGCTTCCTTAATTTTAATACAATGCTTATAATTCAAAGCTGATGCAATTATTTTATGTTTGTTATTCTTAGAATTATCTCGAATTTTCCGCAATTCTCGAATAGACGCATCAACTATCGTATTTGCTGTTTCTTTAGATGTAATTATACTACGCCTAAAATCAGCATCCTCTTCACCTAATCGACGCACTTCTTCTAAGGGAACTTCAGTTTCAACGCCTTGGTCTTCTCGTACATATCTTAACGTAGCAGGATTCAGTACAACTGCTTTCAATTTTTTTACATAACCGTTCTTTATAGCTTCACAAACAGGATAAGAATATACAATTTCTCCTGACATAATCTGTCCATCAGCACGCATTGGCGTTGCACTAAGGTTTATTATTTTAGCATGTTGGAACTTATTTCTTAACTCTGTCCAACTGTTAGCCACATTATGATGCGCTTCGTCAAAAATAATCAAATCAAAAAAGTCTTTATCCAATTTTGATAGCCACTTATTTTCATTCCCTTGCAACTGCTGTATATTTGTAATAACAACATCTGCATTTTCTAAATCCGCATAATTTACAGTCGTTCCTCGAATTTCAGCCGATTCAGGAAAGGCGTCTTTCACTTCATCAAGTGCCCCACACTTTAAATAAAACATTTTAGGATTTGACATATTAAAATCTTTTGACAACTGTTCTGAAATTTTTACATTTGGAGCAACTACTAATGTCCTTTTTGACTTAATTGCAAATGGGGCTAATGTGATTAATCCTGATTTTCCACACCCCACAGGTAAAATTATACCTATTTCTCGATCAGTCCCACCCTTTTCATAATACTCTTTTATAACCTCGTATGCTTGATACTGTGGTATTCTTAATCGTTCTTTATTAATTGCTATTTCCTGTGTTCCAAAGACAAAATCATTCATATAATTTCAGAATCCCTTCTCTAAATTTTCTCTAATCCCTTTGCATAGGCATAAATCCGTTTCAAATAATTCTCATTCGCAGTCCTGTTCTTATCATTTCCTACCAAACTCGAAAACCCCAAATAAGAATTAAATCCTAACATATATACAGCAATAGCCATTGCCATATCTTCTGTCTCTCTACCTGACATATCCGCAATATTTTTCAATTCCTGTAAAACAGTATCATGCGGAATTTGAACCGTTCCATCCTGCTTTACTACCTTTTCAATTACATTTGGAAGAACCATACACATATTATAAAAAGCATTATCTTCCCCAGTTGTGATTGCATAAAACTGATCCAAACTTACTCGTCTTATTCTTTTATGGGATACACGCTTTCCATCTACCGTAGTTTCCCACTTTATATTTTGTGACTTCTGGGCAATTGCTTCTACCAAAAAACAAGCGCAATCGTCATCACATAATAACTGATTTTGCATCTTAATATATGTTTTGCCTGCCGAAGCTGAGTTCATTGTATTATGCTTATTTTTCATTTCAACATACACTGTATGAACCACATCTCCATCAGGCAACACGATTCCATCCTCGTTTTGATAAATTACATCCCAGCCACCTTCTTTCCCATTCTCCGGCACTCTGCATTTATCTATATACTGAAATATCCTTTGATGAAAGTAACCTATGTCATTATTATTTGACTTGTCACGCTGACGAAATATTTCATTACCTACCATTTCTTCCCACGAAGTCTGATATACCGTTTTATCGAAAATCAGTTTGATAGGGTCAATGATATTTTTGTTAAAACGCTTCACGTCATAGGATTCAAGTTTCTCACCATACTTTTCTATCGTTGCTCCTACATGCTTAATAAAATTTTCTTCCGATATAAAATCCAACGACCAACTCATTACGATTACATTGCCTCCCTGATTTTCTCTTTTTTTGCCAATATCTCAAGTGAACGATGTATTTCTGTTGCAATATCCCATGCCAAATTAACTGGCACTGCGTTTCCCACCTGTTTATACTGAGATGAAACATTTCCACAAAATTCCCATTCATCTGGAAAAGTCTGACACCTTGCATTTTCCCTTATCGTAAAAGGTCTTGCCTCCAATGGGTGGCAACGCTCCGTCTGCTTTTGAGACGGCGATGTTAATACAGTTAATGACGGCTCATCTAAACTCATTCTCCGTAATATTCCGGTACGTCCGCCCTCCATTTCCCAACAGCTTTTCATATACTCTTTTGCCACATTTGGATCAATGTCTCGCCAGTATCCACCTGCCGGAACCATTTCAAATATCTTTTTCTTTTTTTCTCCATATGGAATATATGGACTATCTGGACAATCTAACAAAACATCTTTCAATACAGGTTTGTAGTCATGAGGTTTGGGGAATACATATTCTGTTTTGTCTACTAAATCATTTCTTATTCCGACTGTAATCAAACGCTCTCTCTTTTGAGGGACTCCGTAATCCCACGCATTCAATACTTTTTTATCAATTGTATATCCTGCCTTTGCAAAAATACTTAACATCGTCTTATATGTATTTCCGTGATTATGTGTAAGCAATCCTCTAACATTTTCAAACAGAAACATCTTCGGCTGCAACTTCTGTAAAAATAACGCATAATGGTAAAAAAGCGTCCCTCTGGCATCTTCCAATCCCAACCTTTTCCCTGCATATGAAAACGCCTGACAAGGTGCCCCTCCAGAAAGTAAATCCAGTTCTCCTTTCTGTATATGAAAATATTTTTCCAAATCCAAACAAGAAATATTTGCAATATCATCATGAATGACATTCCAATTAGGTCTGTTTCTTCTCAATGTATCTGACGCATCTTTATCAAATTCAATTAGTCCAAGCGTTTCAAATCCTGCTTTCTCAATTCCTAACGCAAGTCCACCAGCACCAGCAAACAATTCAATTGTATAAAACATATGATTACCTCTTCTTTTTTAATAATACTAGCACACTTTGTGTCCAATTATCAGTACACATTAAATATTTCTTCATCTTCTTCAACAAGTTCCATTATATCGGTAATCTGACAGTTCAATGCCTTACAAATTTTACAAATGACTTCTGTAGAAATATTTTCATTCTTTCCCATTTTTGCAATTGTGTTTGTAGTAACGCCAGTTTGTTCTCTAAGCTGCGTTTTACTCATTCCCTTATCTATCAACAATTTCCATAGTTTATTATAATTTACTTTCATCACAACTTACACCTATATGAAACTCTTTCTCTATTTCTTCCTTATTGTACCAAGTTTTATTGATATTTTCAATTCATTTTTGATTTATTCAATCACCTATAGGACATTCATTTTTTTTGAATTTGTTTAAAATAATTTTCTTTAATAACCCATTGCCCATGGTGCTAGCACCATGTTATAAAATATCATTAAGGAAAGGGCAGATCATATTTGCCTGCCCTTACACTTATATCTTTTATTATTTTACAAAACTCCGTTCCAACTTCTCCCTCTGCCCCTTCAATTCATTTTGCTTTTCATACAGACGATTACGCTCCTCACACAGTTTTTTCATACGTTCCAGCTTTTCTCTGATATCCTCCCGACATTCTGGCTCTATCTGCTTATATTCCCCTGTCAGACTGCGGATTTTGTTGTTATTCTCTTTCATCTGCTCCGAAACGCATATCCAATCAACTAAATTTCGCACCTCCATATCCATTTCGTATAACTCTGTTTCTGTCAATATTTTCATGCATAACCGCACCATTACTTTTTTCTCTGTATCTGTCATATTTACCTCAACTTTCATATCTAAAAAATTCTCTTGCCAGTGCCTCCGCCATAGTTATACTGTATCCCTGCTTCAAATAGCCTTGAACAATTGTGCCAAACATACCTTTTACCATATCTGCCTCTATGTCGCAATAGGCTTGCAGTTCTCCCGACAATGCCATCGCAACATATTCAATTGGCTTGTCATCCAACAACTTATGCAGCTTCGCAAGCGATTGTTCTGTAGTATACAGATTGGCTTCTATTTCCTCGCACTTCAACCGCAAAATATTACCGTCAGAATAATAAACCTCCACATAACCGTTATCCATGTTGTACTCACAGCCTATAATATTTTCCATAGAATACTGTTTACCCCAATTTCCGCTATCCATCATATCAATCCGTCCTTTCTCTTATCTGCTCATTCCATACGCTTTGTTCTGCTGTTTTCTACTTTGCGCAATTCGTTCCAGTTCCCTTGCATTTGTCACAATAATATCAATTTTATCTACCCCGACATATTGTTTCACACGCTCAAAATCATCCGCTTTTTCCTGCAACTGTTCTAATTTTACATACTGCTGATGTACCTTACTTTTATAGAAATCAATATCCTCTGCCTGTTTTGTGACTTTTGCCTTTAACTGCTTAATCTGCTCCATCAGATTGACACATTTTATCGTAAGGCTTTTTACAATTTCTTTCAGCCTTTCCACAAGCGGCATAGCGTTCTTTTCCCGATAAACCCTTGCACTCATTAAAGCAGTCGGCTCCGGCAACTGCCATTTTGCATCTTCATCATAGGCATGTATATTGCGTTCCAATGCCGCTTTAGAAGCAGCCATTTTCTCAATGTCCTGCTGCAACTTTTTCTGTCGCTGTTCTAATGCTTTATTATCAGACATCAGCTTTGCTCTATTCTCCATCAATCCATCTGTCTGCTCCCTTAATAAATCATTGGCAGCGGAAAGCTCCGTTGTTTCCTGCCTGACCGCTTCATTTTCCAGCTTTATCTTCTCCATTTCATTTTCAGCCAAGACTTGCTGGTAAATAATGTGGGATAATTCTGCTTTATTACTGGATACTGCTTTTTCCAATTGTTTAACTTCTTTTGCCCTCTCCTGTTTCTCAAAATCCAACACAGACAGATGCTTATTGTGTGTTCCCAACTGTTTCCACCGTACCCCATATCTTTCAGCAACTTTTGAAAGTTCCTGCTTTTCAGATTCTATCCATTGATTCCATTCCGTTGCGCTTCTTGTGCCACCTTTAAATCCCTGTTCTGACAGTGCGCCTTTCAGAGAAACTCTTGTATCAAGTCCCCTCTTGCTGTTACGGATAAAAGGAACAAAATCAATATGAACGTGTGGTGTTTCCTCGTCCATATGCAGATGCGCCGAAAACACATAAAGATTAGGATTTCTTTTCTGAAAATCTTCCATAAACTCTATCAATATTTCCTTTGCAAGCTGCCCTTCTTCGCTTTTGACATTCGTATCGTCTTTATTTCCAATCTGAAGAATAACCTCGTGAAATAATTTCTCCTGCTTGCTCTGCCTTATCTTCTCATAATAATTGTCAATTTTCCGGTCACTCCGTTTCTGCTTTGCATTGTAACGCTCCAACGCATTATCAAATAATTCGTGATATACTTTTTTAATATCCAAATGACAGAACTCCACATTATATTTGCTTCGCTCCTTATCCACATTCTTCGCACTGAAAGTTCTCGTATTATGACTGACAGAACCTTTTCCCATCATGCCGCTAATTGTCCTCTCCAATAATCTCGCACCTTCCCATCTTCTTTATTTTATCTGTTATATTTTGTGCCGACAGGCACAGCCTTTGTTACTTTCTGCGAAAGTAACGCAAAAGCACTTTCGACAGGCTACGCTCTATCAAAAGTGCCTTTGCGCCCTGCCGGGGGCATTGCCACGCTTACGCTGGCAAATAGCTTCGCCTGTTCATCTACTCATTTCATCTATGCGAGAGCACATCTCAATCAAGTCCGCAACAATGCAAAGTCTATATATTTTGCAACCTTGCAATATTCATCTCCGCAAAATCTTTATAGTCTGCATTGTTGCGTTCTTCCTTTTATTCCGGCTTGACCTTATCCAATTCCCAATACCAAGAATTGTTTATCTTTCTCGCCCGAATGCCAAGCTCCCTTTTTGCATTTTCCAATGTCCTCTTTGAAATTCCCTGCTCATCCGCCATATCAAATATCTCATTACTCTGAACTGCGTCAGAGGTCAAAGCCAGTTCCCTAAGCAACCGCTTCGCCTGTTCCAATTTATTTGCTTTAGGAGCAATTCCTCCCAACACTTCATCAGCGGTAATCTCATAATCTCCGATCCAAGAAAATCCGTCCTCTGATAGTTGAAAGGCTTTCGGATGCCCAAATGCCGCCAAATTGTTCTTAATCTGAATAACCGCCCTAATATTCGGCTCACCTTCCACCCTCCCGACTAACAATACACTCCTTGCAACTGCAAAGAAATCAATCGAACCCATGCCCCGATACGCCGCTTTATTTCCTGCTGCTTTGTTCATATGACCGATAAGAACGATTGCACACTTATATTTTTCTGCCAATGCTCCTAATTTTTTCGTCATATCCCTTGCTTCATTTGCTCTGTTCATATCCATACCACCGCCAAGATATGCCTGTATCGGATCTAAAATCAACATTCTCGCTTTCGTCTGCACAATCGCTTTTTCCAATCGTTCATCAACCATAGACAGAGATTTTTCTTTTTCATCAATAACCAATATCCTCTCACAGTCTGCTCCTGCCAATTCCAATCTCGGTTTTACCGTATCTGCCAAACCGTCCTCTGCACTCTGATAAATTACATTTACTGGCTCAGATAATTTCATCTCACTGTCTAATCCCTCTCCTCTTGACAGTTTCGCCGCTATATTCAGCACAAGCGTTGTTTTTCCATCACCCGGATCGCCTTGAATGATTGTCAATTTCCCATAAGGGATAAACGGATACCACAGCCACGAAACTTCCTGCGACTGTATTTCCGACATTTTTATCATCTGTAAACCTATTTTTGTTTCTTCCATCACGCCCTCCATTGCTAAAAAACTATTGTCGTTAGAAGAAACCTCTGCTATACTTGTATTATGATTACTGATAACAGAGGTTTTCCAGTTATCATAAGTCCTGACAGTTGCCGCTGTTAGGGCTTATTTTTTGTTGGTTCAGCATATCCGCCACTTGCCTTTGTTGGTTAGGATACAAATGCCCATACGTGTTCAATGTGATTTTTATATCCTTATGTCCTAACCGTTCTTTAATAATCAACGGTTGTACGCCCTGATTAATGAGATACGCTACACTGCTGTGACGAATATCATGGACACGTATCTTTTTCACTCCTGCCTTTTCCGCTTGCCTCTTCAATTTATGCTGCAATGCTTCTGCCACAATGGGAAAAATCCGCTCATCATCCGGCAGCTCATATAACTTATCTACATATTCTTTTATTTCTTGTGTTAAGAACTCCGGCAATTCGATTACTCGCACAGATTGTTCCGTTTTAGGGGCGGTAATCACATCTCGCCTTTCTGTCCGATAATAAGTCTTTGTGATGCTCATACGGTTGTTCTGAAAATCTACATCTGATTTTGTCAAGGCAAGTAGTTCTCCTTCCCTAATTCCCGTCCAGAACAGAATTTCAAAAATCACGTAATAGCGGCTTCCAACCTCACTCGAGCTGATAAATTTGTCGTATTCCTCTTTTGTCCAAAAGTCCAGTTTATCAGCATCCGGCTTTCCCATCTTTTTCACTCTCTTGCATGGATTGTTCGACAAATTGTAAATACTGCTTGCATGTGTGAATAATGCAGTGATTTGATTTTGCACCATGCGAAGATAGGTCTGCGCATACCCTTTTTCCCTCATTGTGTTCTGCCACTGGATAATATCTGACGGAGTAATCTCATTCATTTTCTTATTTTCAAAATACGGAAGAATATGAGCTTCTATCATGTATCTTTTATTCTTGATTGAACGCTCTTTCAGCTCGCTTTCCTTATCACGAAAATAAATCTCAACAAATGCTCCCAACGCCATATCCATATTGGCATTAGCGGATAATTTGAAATTATTTTCCCACTCCAATGCTTCTTTCTTTGTTTTAAACCCACGTTTTTGCTTTTTCTTCTTGTTACCCTGCCAATCCTCATAGTAGAACAGGCTTAGCCATGTATTCCGCTTTTCATCCTTGTATGCCGGCATTTTTCTTTCCCTCCTTTATGCTGTTTGATAACCATAAAACTTCTTCTCCCAAAATGCTCTGGGAATTTTCCCCGTTACCACAATAAAGCCAGACTTTTCCAATTCTTTATTAAGCTGCCTTATTACCTTATACGCATGACCTTTGGAAACACCCAACTCATTTGCAACATCTTCTGCACTCATTAAATAGTTTGTTTTCATCCAATCCTCCTAAAATTTGATTTTAAATAGAAATATTTAAATTCTTGTATTTTTATCATAATATTTGTTTTTCAATATGTCAAGCAAAAATATTAAAATTTGAATATTTCTATTTATTATTGTTGAAATTGTGGTATAATAATTAAAAATCCAATGTGAGGTGAGAATATGCGAATAGCGCATTATTTACATGTAGACAAGCGTTTAAAGTCATTCCGTATAGGGGCTGATATGTCCCAAAAAGAAATGGCTGCGAAATTGGAACTGTCTGTTCCGACTTATTCTAATTATGAAAACGGTTATAGTGAACCGCCTATGGAAGTAATACAAAAATTCTGTTCTATTATTGGTATTAAAGAGGAATTATTTTTTGGATATACGATTAAACCCAACGAAGAGTTGAGCATTAACACATATTCAGATATTTTAAAGGTAATCATGGAATTAATAAGAGCAGGTATTCCTGTAGAATGTTCCACCTCCGTCAATACGGCTACAAGACGTTTAGTGGCATCTATCAACATAGAAAGTCCACAGATTGCATCTCTTGTATCTCGCTGGAATGAATTGAACAAGGAACTGGAGACTGAAAAAATTGACAGTGACGAATACAACATATGGATAGACAGTCTGATGAACTCATTTAACATTCCGGTAGAGAACTATTAGTAAATATTTTCATATATTTTCCTGATGAGCAAATCTTTTAGAACCATATTAGAACCACAAGAGAATTTTTAGCTGTTTCATCACGTAAAAAGGCTTTCGGAGAAATCTCCGAAAGCCTTGAATTTACTGAATAAATTATAATTACTCGATAATGCTAGCAACACGACCGGAACCAACTGTACGTCCACCCTCACGAATAGCGAATGTAAGTCCCTGCTCCATAGCGATTGGATGAATCAATTCAATTGTCATCTCTACGTTGTCACCAGGCATACACATCTCTGTGCCGGCTGGAAGATTGCAGACACCTGTAACGTCTGTTGTTCTGAAATAGAACTGTGGTCTATAGTTGTTGAAGAATGGGGTATGACGTCCTCCTTCATCTTTTGTCAATACATAAACCTGAGCAGTAAATTTCCTATGGCATGTAACGGTGCCTGGTTTTGCAAGAACCTGTCCTCTCTGGATTTCTGTTCTCTGAACACCACGAAGCAATGCGCCAATGTTATCACCAGCCTGAGCCTCATCAAGAAGCTTACGGAACATTTCGATACCTGTACAAACAGTTTTTCTTGTCTCCTCGCTGATACCAACGATTTCAACTTCTTCATTCACATGAAGTGTACCACGCTCAACACGGCCTGTTGCAACAGTACCACGACCTGTAATTGTGAAGATATCTTCGATTGGCATCAAGAATGGCTTATCTGTCTCACGTACAGGATCTGGAATGTACTCATCAACAGTGTTCATCAATTCCATAACCTTGTCGCCCCACTCTCCCATAGGATCTTCAAGAGCCTTCAAAGCAGAACCCTTGATGATAGGACAATCTGTGAAACCATATTCCTCAAGCTGCTCTGTGATTTCCATCTCTACCAGTTCAAGCAACTCCTCGTCATCTACCATATCACACTTATTCATAAATACAGTGATTTTAGGAACACCTACCTGACGTGACAGAAGAATATGCTCCTTTGTCTGTGCCATAACACCATCCGTTGCAGCAACAACAAGAATAGCACCATCCATCTGTGCAGCACCTGTAATCATGTTCTTTACATAGTCAGCATGGCCTGGGCAGTCTACGTGTGCATAATGTCTCTTATCTGTCTCATACTCAACATGTGCTGTATTGATTGTAATACCACGCTCTCTCTCTTCTGGAGCCTTATCAATGTTATCGAAATCTGTAGCTACATTACCTGCAACTCTCTCTGACAAAACCTTTGTGATAGCAGCTGTTAAGGTTGTCTTACCATGATCAACGTGTCCAATTGTACCAATGTTACAATGGGTTTTACTTCTTTCAAATTTAGCCTTTGCCATTTTAAAAGTCCTCCTTATAAAAGTTAAAAATTAATAAAATAAGTTTCATTATCTATAAAACTTAACCCAACTGCTTTCATTATATTAAAAACAGTAAGGTTTTTCAAGTATTATTTGTAAAATAGCCTTTCATCGTCAACTATTTCGTTTTTGCAGCAAGCACCTCGTCCTGTACATTCTTTGGAACCTGCTCATATTTTTCAAAGAACATAGAGTAGTTACCACGTCCCTGTGTCTTTGAACGCAAGTCTGTAGAATAACCAAACATTTTTGCGAGTGGAACATATGCCCGAACGATCTTGCCGCCGCCAATATCGTCCATGCCCTCAATGCGTCCACGACGTGAATTGATATCACCAATTACATCGCCCATATATTCCTCTGGCATTGTTACTTCTACTTTCATAATCGGCTCAAGAAGTACTGGTGATGCTTTCTGCATTGCCTCTTTAAACGCAAGCGAACCTGCAATATGGAAAGCCATCTCAGAAGAGTCCACCTCATGATATGATCCATCGTATACGTTCGCATATACACCAACAACAGGGAATCCTCCAAGAATACCTGCGCGTGTAGCTTCCTCAATACCTTCTCCGACTGCCGGAATATATTCCTTCGGAATTGCGCCACCAACAACTGTTGACTCAAATTTGAACAGCTCTTCACCATTTGCATCCATCGGTGCAAAGCGAACCTTACAATGGCCATACTGTCCACGTCCACCTGACTGTTTTGCATATTTAGAATCCACTTCAACTTCTTTTGTAATTGCTTCCTTATATGCAACTTGTGGTGCACCTACGTTCGCTTCAACCTTAAACTCACGAAGAAGTCTGTCCACAATAATTTCAAGATGGAGCTCACCCATACCTGCAATGATAGTCTGTCCTGTCTCTGCATTGGTGTGTGCGCGGAATGTAGGATCTTCTTCTGCAAGCTTTGCAAGTGCCTCACCCATCTTACCCTGGCCTGCTTTTGTCTTAGGCTCGATCGCAAGCTCAATAACCGGCTCTGGGAACTCCATAGACTCCAAGATTACAGGATGCTGATCATCGCAAATGGTATCACCAGTCGTTGTAAACTTAAATCCAACTGCTGCTGCAATATCACCAGAATATACTTTATCTAACTCCTGTCTCTTATTAGCATGCATCTGAAGAATACGTCCCACACGCTCTTTTTTATCTTTAGTAGCATTCAGCACATAAGAACCCGAATTCATCGTACCAGAATATACACGGAAAAATGCCAGTTTTCCTACGAATGGGTCTGTCATAATCTTAAATGCCAGTGCTGAGAACGGTTCTTCGTCTGAAGAATGTCTCTCTACTTCATTGCCTTCCATATCTGTTCCCTTGATTGCAGGAATGTCTACTGGAGACGGCATATACTCGATAACTGCATCCAACAATTTCTGGATACCCTTATTCCGGTAAGCAGTACCACAGCATACAGGAATAGCTGCACATTCACAAGTTCCTTTTCTTAAAGCAGCTTTCATGGCTTCCACAGATGGTTCTTCCCCTTCCAGGTACTCCATCATTAAATCATCATCCAGCTCACATACCTTTTCTACAAGTTCTGTGCGATACAGGTCTACATCGTCCTTCATATCCTCTGGAATATCAATAACTGAAATATCATCACCTTTATCATCATTATAGATATAAGCTTTCATTTCAAATAAGTCAACGATTCCTTTGAAATCATCTTCCTTGCCAATCGGCAGTTGAATGCAGATTGCATTCTTGCCCAAACGCGTCTTAATCTGGTCAACCGCTCCGTAAAAATCAGCTCCAAGAATGTCCATCTTATTGATAAATGCCATTCTTGGTACATTGTAGGTATCAGCCTGACGCCATACATTTTCTGATTGAGGTTCCACTCCGCCCTTTGCACAGAAAACGCCTACAGCGCCATCCAATACACGGAGTGAACGTTCTACTTCAACAGTAAAGTCAACGTGTCCCGGAGTATCAATAATATTGATACGATGCTCTAATGCACCCTCTTTTGGTTTGCAGTTTTCCTGCAGCGTCCAGTGACATGTTGTAGCGGCTGAAGTAATGGTAATTCCTCTTTCCTGCTCCTGTTCCATCCAGTCCATGGTAGCAGTGCCTTCATGAGTATCACCAATCTTATAGTTAACACCGGTATAGTAAAGAATACGCTCTGTCGTGGTGGTCTTACCAGCATCGATATGAGCCATAATACCAATGTTTCTGGTTCTCTCTAATGGATATTCTCTTCCAGCCAAAGTTCTTCCTCCTTAAAAATTAGAAACTAGAATCTGTAATGTGCAAAAGCCTTATTTGCCTCTGCCATCTTATGCATGTCTTCTTTTCTTTTTACAGCAGCGCCTGTATTGTTTGACGCGTCAAGAATTTCATTCGCAAGTCTTTCTTCCATCGTCTTCTCGCCTCTTTTGCGTGCAAAGAATACCAACCAGCGAAGCCCTAAAGTCTGACGACGCTCTGGCTTTACCTCAAGAGGTACCTGATAGGTTGCCCCTCCGATACGTCTTGCCTTACACTCAAGCAAAGGCATAATATTATTCATAGCCTCTTCAAATACATCTACAGCCGGCTTTTGTGCTTTATCTTCTACTCTGGCAAATGCTCCATATACGATTTTCTGTGCTACGCCTTTCTTACCATCTAACATGACATTATTGATAAGCTTCGTAACCACCTTATTTCCGTAAATAGGATCTGCTAATACATCTCTTTTTTGAATATGTCCTTTACGTGGCACGGTTCTTCCCTCCTTAATAATTGACAGCAAAATCCACTGTCTGATTAAATCAACGGTACTCACATTATAAAACTTTGTGTTCGCGCGGTTTTCTATTTTAATAAGGTATTAAATCAGAATCCCAACACTAATTAGTTTTTTGTGGTACATGGTAAATCATATGCATCTTATGCAGTACCAAACTCCTGTGAATTTCTGTATCTGCACAAATTTGCCGCATGAAAATCAAAGATTCTCACACTATTTACCCGCTTTCGGTCTCTTAGCTCCATATTTAGAGCGAGCCTGCCTTCTGTTCGCAACGCCTGCTGTATCAAGAGTACCTCTGATAATATGGTATCTTGTACCAGGTAAGTCCTTTACACGTCCTCCTCTAATCAGAACGACGCTATGCTCCTGCAAATTATGTCCTTCACCTGGAATATAGCTTGTAACTTCCATACCATTTGAAAGACGAACTCTGGCAATTTTTCTAAGTGCTGAATTCGGCTTCTTTGGTGTAGCGGTCTTAACCGCTGTACAAACGCCTCTCTTCTGAGGTGCTGATGTGTCAGTTGCTTTCTTCCTTAAAGAGTTGTACCCTCTCTGAAGTGCTGGTGCAGTAGACTTCTTAACTGTTTCCTGACGTCCTTTTCTTACTAATTGGTTAAATGTTGGCATTCCTTTTCACCTCCTATATAATCATAACTAAATGCCTATCTTTTATACGCATGCTAGATTATTATACTTTTAGCATTTGCGAATGTCAATCATTTTTTTATTTTTCTCAAAAAAAAGTATTGGATTTTTCGGCTGTTCATCAATGAATAGACTCTTTTTTAACTGCTATGCGTCTCTAAAAACAAAAATCCACTTCCATATATAGAAAGTAGATTTTTGTTTTATCTTTTCGTTTCCTATTTTATTATACCAATGCTTGCCGCTTATTCGTCAAAACAATCGCGTATCAATCGGTCAGCACCCCAGGTACCAGTGCTTCTTCCATCTCATCATCCACTACAATCTCTTCTTCTGCGTCAAAATCTATGTCATCCTCAAAGTCAAGTGTGGATTCAAGGTCAATGTCTGTATTCAGCTTAACATTTCTATACCGTCTCAATCCTGTACCTGCTGGAATCAGCTTACCAATGATAACATTTTCCTTCAAACCAATCAATGGGTCAATCTTGCCCTTAATGGCTGCTTCTGTAAGAACTTTTGTTGTTTCCTGGAAAGAAGCTGCTGAAAGGAATGAACTTGTCGCAAGCGCTGCTTTTGTGATACCAAGAATCACATCTTTGGATTCTGCTGGCTGTTTGCCTTCCGCAAAAAGCTGTTCATTGATATCTTCAAGTTCAAGCGCATCTACCAGTGTCCCTGGCAAAAAGTCTGTATCACCGCTTGTCTCAATACGCTTCTTTTTCAGCATCTGACGAACAATAACCTCTATATGCTTATCCGCAATATCAACACCCTGCAAGCGATAAACTCTCTGTACTTCACGAAGCAAATAGTTCTGAACCGCACCAATTTTTTTAATTTCCAACAAATCATGTGGATTAATACTTCCTTCTGTCAGTTCGTCGCCAGCTTCTAGTTCAGCACCATCAGAAATCTTAATACGTGAACCATATGGTATAAGGTACGTCTTTTCGTTGATACCATCTGAAACAATAATCTCACGTTTTTTCTTTGTATCCTTGATCGTTGCCTTGCCGCCAAATTCTGCGATAATCGCAAGACCCTTCGGCTTTCTTGCCTCAAACAATTCCTCAACACGCGGAAGACCTTGGGTAATATCATCACCCGCAACACCGCCGCTGTGGAAGGTTCTCATTGTCAACTGTGTACCAGGTTCACCAATGGACTGTGCTGCAATAATACCTACCGCCTCGCCAATCTGTACCGCTTCTCCTGTTGCCATATTCGCGCCATAACATTTTGCGCAAATACCAATGTGCGATTTGCAACAAAGAATGTTTCTGATTTTAACCTTTTCAATAGGTTCACCTTTTTCATCCACTCCCTTGCTGAGAACTCTGGCTGCCCGGCTTGGCGTAATCATATGATTCTTCTTTACAAGAATATTTCCATCCCTGTCCTTAATATCTTCACAAGAATATCTTCCTGTAATTCTGTCCTTCAGGCTTTCTATGGTTTCTTTTCCATCCATAAACGCCGCCACTTCCATACCTGGTATGAAACCTTTGTCTTCGCAGCAATCAATCTCGCGAATAATCAATTCCTGGCAAACGTCAACCATTCGACGGGTAAGATACCCAGAGTCAGCAGTACGAAGCGCTGTATCGGACATTCCTTTTCGCGCACCATGCGCAGACATAAAGTACTCCAATACGTCAAGTCCTTCTCGGAAATTAGACTTGATTGGCAGCTCAATTGTACGTCCCGTTGTATCTGCCATCAGTCCACGCATACCTGCAAGCTGTTTAATCTGCTGATTGGAACCACGGGCACCGGAATCTGCCATCATAAATATATTATTGTACTTGTCAAGACCACCGATAAGCTTATCGGTAAGCGCATCGTCTGTTTCTTTCCAAGTCTCCACCACTGCCTTATAACGTTCTTCATCCGTCATCAGGCCACGTCTGAAATTCATTGTAATGCGGTCTACCGTTTTTTGTGCCGCTTCAAGCATTTGCGCTTTTTCCGCTGGCACTGTCATATCAGAGATAGAAACTGTCATAGCCGCACGTGTTGAATATTTATATCCCATCGCCTTGATGCTGTCCAAAACCTCGGCGGTCTTGGTTGCACCATGAATGTTAATAACTTTTTCAAGAATCTGCTTTAAACCTTTTTTGCCCACATGAAAATCTACTTCTGGAAGCAGCAAGTTTTCTTCTTTGCTTCTGTCTACAAACTCCAAGTCTTGGGGAAGAATTTCATTAAAAATAAAACGCCCCAATGTAGACTCCACAATGCCTGAAACAGTCTCTCCGTCTGGCATGGTCTTATCCACTCTCACCTTGATTCTGGAATGAAGTGTACATGCTTTATTTTCATATGCAAGAATGGCTTCATTGATATTTTTGAAATATTTTCCCTCTCCAAGTGCACCAGGTCTTTCCTGCGTCAAATAGTAAATACCAAGCACCATATCCTGTGAAGGAACCGCAACTGGACCGCCGTCTGAGGGCTTTAACAGATTGTTTGGTGAAAGAAGCAAAAATCTGCATTCTGCCTGTGCCTCCACTGACAATGGAAGATGCACAGCCATCTGATCTCCATCAAAATCGGCATTGAATGCTGTACAAACCAATGGATGCAGTTTGATCGCCTTACCTTCAACAAGAATTGGCTCAAATGCCTGAATTCCAAGTCTGTGAAGCGTTGGTGCACGGTTCAGCATAACAGGATGTTCTTTTATGACTTCCTCAAGAACATCCCACACTGCCTGATCTAGTTTTTCGACAAGTTTTTTGGCATGTTTGATATTCTGTGAAATCTGTCTGGATACGAGCTCTTTCATAACAAATGGCTTGAAAAGCTCTATCGCCATCTCTTTTGGTAAACCGCACTGATAAATCTTGAGTTCTGGACCTACGACAATAACCGAACGTCCAGAATAATCGACACGTTTGCCAAGCAGGTTCTGGCGGAATCGTCCACCTTTTCCCTTGAGCATATCAGACAGTGATTTCAATGCCCTGTTACCAGGACCCGTTACAGGCCGTCCACGTCTGCCGTTATCTATCAGCGCATCTACTGCCTCCTGAAGCATTCTCTTTTCATTGCGGACAATAATATCTGGCGCTCCTAGCTCAAGAAGTCTCTTTAAGCGGTTATTTCTGTTTATAATTCTTCTGTATAAATCATTCAAATCAGATGTTGCAAATCTACCGCCGTCAAGCTGAACCATTGGTCGCAAATCAGGTGGCAGAACTGGAATTGCATCCATAATCATCCACTCTGGCCTGTTGCCCGAAGCTCTAAACGACTCCACAACTTCCAATCTCTTTATAATTTTTGCACGTTTCTGTCCTTTGGTATTCTCGCTGTTTAACTCTGCTGAAAGTTCTTCGCAGTCCTTTTCCAAATCAATTGCCTCTAAAAGCTCTTTGATTGCCTCAGCCCCCATACCTACTCGAAAACTATTTCTGCCCCATTTTTCTACATTGTCTTGGTATTCTTTCTCTGACAACACCTGTTTGTATTCAAGGTCTGTATCTCTTGGGTCCAATACAATATATGAGGCAAAATACAACACTTTTTCAAGGACTCTTGGCGTAAGGTCAAGAATCAGTCCCATACGGCTTGGAATTCCTTTAAAATACCAGATATGCGACACAGGAGCAGCAAGCTCAATATGTCCCATACGTTCTCTGCGGACACTTGATTTTGTAACCTCTACACCACAGCGGTCACAAATAACGCCTTTATATCGAATCTTTTTATATTTCCCACAGTGACATTCCCAGTCCTTGCTGGGTCCAAAAATTTTTTCACAATAAAGACCATCCCGCTCAGGCTTTAACGTTCTGTAATTGATGGTTTCCGGTTTTGTTACCTCGCCCTTTGACCACTCTCTGATCTTCTCAGGAGAAGCCAGACCAATTTTGATAGCATCAAACGATATAGACTGGCTCTGTTCATTTTTATTCTCAGACATATTGGTACTCCTTCCAGATTTTTGTCTACCATTTTCACATTTATTCCTTGTCAGCACACGAACTATGCAGACTTACCAAATTGTTACTCAAAGTCATCATCAAAGCCGTCATCATCTCCTTCGAAATCATCATCAAAATCATCCTCGTCATCAAAGTCATCTTCCGCGTCGATCAAATCACCGCTTTCAGCATCAAATTCTTTCTGCTGGTATCCCTCAAGATTTTCTCTGTTATCATACTTGGTGTCGCCTTCCATTTCAACACGGAAATCGTTGTCCGTATATTCAACAGACTCTTTGAGTTCAACTTCATTGCGGTCCTCATCATACACTTTGACATCCAGTCCAAGTGACTGAAGCTCTTTGAGCAATACCTTGAATGATTCCGGAATTCCTGGCTCAGGAATATTTTCTCCTTTGATGATAGCTTCATATGTCTTGACACGTCCAACAACGTCATCTGATTTCACTGTCAGAATTTCCTGCAATGTGTGTGATGCACCATAAGCCTCAAGCGCCCAAACTTCCATCTCACCAAAACGCTGTCCACCAAACTGCGCCTTACCGCCAAGCGGCTGCTGCGTAACCATACCATAAGGGCCTGTTGAACGTGCATGAATCTTGTCATCTACCAAATGATGGAGTTTCAGATAATGCATATGGCCAATTGTAACAGGACTGTCAAAATACTCTCCTGTACGGCCATCTCTAAGCCTTACTTTTCCATCTCTTGAAATCGGCACTCCCTTCCAAAGGTTTCTGTGTGCTCTGTTTTCAGATAAATAATCCAATACTTCTGGCAGCAATTCCTGCTTATACTTTGTCTCAAATTCTTCCCATTCAAGATTTACATAGTCATTTGCAAGCTCTAAAGTATCCATAATATCCATCTCGTTCGCGCCATCAAACACAGGCGTTGATACATTGAACCCTAGCGCCTTTGCTGCCAAGGAGAGGTGGATTTCAAGCACCTGTCCAATATTCATACGCGAAGGCACGCCTAATGGATTCAGCACAATATCAAGCGGACGTCCATTTGGCAGATATGGCATATCTTCAACTGGAAGCACGCGGGAAACAACACCCTTATTTCCATGTCGTCCAGCCATCTTATCACCGACAGAAATTTTTCTCTTCTGTGCAATATAAATACGCACTGTCTGGTTCACACCGGGAGCAAGTTCTGTATCGCCATTTGCACGCGAAAACACTTTTGCATCAACGACTACACCGTACTCACCATGTGGTACTTTCAAAGAAGTATCTCTTACTTCCCTTGCCTTCTCACCAAAGATCGCTCTCAGAAGTCTTTCCTCGGCTGTAAGTTCTGTCTCTCCTTTGGGTGTAACCTTGCCGACAAGAATATCGCCTGCGCGAACCTCAGCGCCAATTCGAATAATGCCTCTGTCATCCAAATCCTTGAGTGCATCGTCTCCGACACCAGGTACATCTCTTGTAATCTCTTCCGGCCCCAGCTTGGTATCACGGGCATCTGTCTCGTATTCTTCTATATGAATGGAGGTATACACATCCTCCATAACAAGTCTTTCACTTAAAAGTACCGCGTCCTCATAGTTATAGCCTTCCCATGTCATGAAACCAATCAATGGATTTTTTCCAAGACCCAGTTCTCCGCCATTCGTAGATGCTCCGTCAGCAATTACCTGCCCCGCTTCTACATGATCTCCTTTAAATACAATCGGCTTCTGATTATAGCAGTTTGATTGGTTGCTTCGCTCAAACTTATGAAGCTTAAACTCTGCTTTCTCTCCGTCGTCATAAGTTATTCGGATAAGCTTAGAGGACACATAACTGATAGTACCCGGCTTTTTGGCTACCACGCACACACCGGAGTCAACTGCCGCTTTTACTTCAATACCAGTACCTACTACTGGCGCTTCTGTAAAGAGCAGAGGAACTGCCTGACGCTGCATGTTCGATCCCATCAATGCACGGTTGGCATCGTCATTCTGAAGAAACGGAATCAAAGCCGTCGCCACAGAAAATACCATTTTAGGGGAAACGTCCATGTAGTCAAACATGGTCTTTGGATACTCTTGTGTCTCATCCAAGTAACGACCCGAAACGGAATTTCGGACAAAATATCCTTTTTCATCAAGCTGCTCATTCGCCTGTGCTACATGATAATTATCCTCCTCGTCCGCAGTCATGTAGATTACCTCGTTTGTAACACGCGGATTTTTCGGATCTGTCTTGTCAATCTTTCTATAAGGAGCTTCAATAAAGCCATATTCATTAATTCTTGCATAAGATGCAAGCGAGTTAATCAAACCAATATTCGGACCTTCTGGTGTCTCAATCGGGCACATTCTGCCATAGTGAGAATAGTGTACATCTCGAACCTCAAATCCGGCACGGTCTCTTGAAAGTCCGCCTGGTCCCAATGCAGAAAGACGTCTCTTGTGTGTCAGCTCACCAAGCGGGTTATTCTGGTCCATAAACTGTGACAACTGTGAAGAACCAAAAAACTCTTTGATGGCAGCCTGTACAGGTTTTATATTAATCAATGCCTGCGGTGATACATCATCCGAATCATGTGTCGTCATTCTCTCACGAACAACACGTTCCATTCTTGAAAGTCCAATACGATACTGGTTCTGCAAAAGCTCTCCGACAGCTCTGATACGTCTGTTTCCCAAATGATCAATATCATCGCTGTTTCCAAGTCCATATTCCAAATGCATATTATAATTAATCGAAGCTAAAATATCTTCTTTTGTAATGTGCTTAGGAATCAACTCATGTACATTTCCTGTAATCGCATCTGCCAATTCTTCTGGGTTTTCCGAATATTCTTCCAATATCTGACGAAGAACCGGAAAATAAACTTGCTCCGTAATTCCAAGACTTCTAGGGTCACAATCGACAAAGTTTGTGATATCAACCATCATATTAGACAGAACTTTTACAATTCTCTCCTCTGTTTGAATCCACACAAACGGGACAGCTGCATTTTGAATTTCTTCAGCCATCTCCATTGTAACCTTATCACCTTTCTGTCCAAGAATCTCCCCGCTAAACGGATCGACTACATCTTCCGCCAGAATCTGATTTTTAATTCTATTTTTTAAAGAAAGTTTTTTGTTAAATTTATATCTGCCAACCTTTGCAAGGTCATATCTTTTGGGGTCAAAAAACATGGCAGTTACAAGGTTTTCTGCACTGTCCAAACTAAATGGTTCACCAGGTCGAATCTTGCTGTATAATTCCTTTAAGCCTTCCTGGTAATTTTCTGCTGTGTCTTTGGTAAAACTTGCCTGGATTTTCGGTTCTTCACCAAATAATTCAAGGATTTCTTCGTTTGTACCCACTCCCAATGCACGAATAAATACGGTAATAGGAACCTTCCTGGTTCTGTCTACACGAACATAAAAAACATCATTGGAGTCTGTCTCATACTCAAGCCATGCACCACGGTTCGGAATCACCGTACAAGAAAACAGCCTCTTACCAATTTTATCATGGGCAATACCATAGTAGATACCGGGGGAACGCACTAACTGGCTGACAATAACACGTTCTGCGCCATTAATCACAAAGGTGCCTGTTTCTGTCATCAACGGGAAATTCCCCATAAAAATCTCATGTTCGCTGATTTCTTCCTTTTCCTTATTGTGAAGACGAACTTTAATCTTTACAGGAGCCTCATAGGTTAAATCTCTTTCCTTGCACTCCTCGATTGTATGTTTGATCTCGTCTTCTGCCAAAACGTAATCTACAAATTCCAGACTTAAACGCCCGCTATAATCGGTAATCGGAGAAATATCCGCTAAAGCTTCCCTAAAACCTTCTTCAAGGAACCATTTGTACGAATCTTTCTGGACTTCGATAAGATTGGGCATGCTTAGAACCTCTTCTTGTCTCTGGTAACTCATACGCATTGTCTTACCGGAAACCACTGGACGTATTCTGTTCTTTTCCATGACATTTCACCCCGTTCTTCATGATATACATCTAAAAATGTAATCGTATCCACTCATAAACGCTCTATTTCCATTCCTTTAAATGGACACAATTTTTCACAATAGTGCACCCTACATATTATCACAAGTCTTTTTTGAAGTCAATGAAAATAAATGAAACATTACCAAAATTTAATTACCCGGGTTTTAAACACTCACGTAATATCTAAATTTTATAGAATCCCTTATTTAAGC